>CAZJYH010000310.1:0-6035 GCA_964549365.1 uncultured Alphaproteobacteria bacterium | reverse complement strand
GGGACCGTTCCGGTGGGGGAGATGACGGCGCCCGCGCGCAGATCGACCTGTGCGTGGAGCACACAGATCGTTGCCGCGAACACCGCGATCGTGATGCCGATATGGCGCAATCGTCTAGTGGTATCGAAATGCATGGTCGCCTCCGTCATGGTGAGCGGGTTGGTCACACAACTAGCGTACAATGCTCGCGGTTCGACCGCGATGATCCGTTGACACCCGGGCGGAGGGGGCCTCCAGGGATACGTGGGAGTGATGGGGGGCAGGTGAAACAACTTGGGCAGAAGCGTCGACAATTGCAACCGAGGTGGGCCGCTCGCGGTGGGCACGTTCGGCGTCGCCACAATTCGCGATCGAGGCACCACATCGAAGCTGTCGGTGGCGCCGACGGCGTGTCCGCTCAACATTTGCGCGCGGGGTCGACGACGGCGGCATCCGGCGGAGCGATTTCCCGCCCCTCGAAATGCACGTTTTGACGGCGGCATGCCCGGAACGCAACAAAGCCGCCGGGCTGTAACCGATCCGGGCGCTTGCGTGTATCGTTGTCCATGCTCGGCCGAACGCGCCTTCGCCCGCGGGCGCGTTCGACATCCCCCGGCATTCAACCATTCTGCCATCAATGGAGGTTTCATGAAGATTCGGTCCCCGCATACGCCGTTCCGTTCCACATGCGCGTCGTTGGCGCTCGGTATGGCCGCGTTCATCGGCGGCGCCATCTCGGCGGACGCTCAATCCTACCGGCTCGAGATCGACAGCGCGGAGTTCACTCCGCTGGAAGGGCCGAGCCTGAAATTGCCCGCGGGCGACGTGGCGAGTCAGGTCTTCGGGTTCGGCCTCGGCAGCACCAGTCTGGAGTTCTTCGGCCGCCCGATTTCGATCGACGGGTTCAACAACATCCGCATCTTCTCCAACGGAACGCTGCGGATCGATGACGGCGAACGTGCCGCCGTGGTATCGGCGCTCGCGTTCGATCAGTACTACGCCGTCGATACCAACTCCGTTATCGTCTTCGACCTTGCCGGAGGCGGCGGACAGGAGATGGTGTTCAAGTTCGAGTGGCGGAATGTGCGCACGGGGCCCGAGCCGTGGCGAGCGATCGTGAACCCGCAGATCTGGATCTATCAGGAGAGCGGGATCGTCGAGTGCCGGTACGGTGAAACGAACGAATCGACCGACAGCTCGCTTGGTGGGTTCAAGGTGGGCCTGCTCTCGGCGCCGAGCTCGCTGGCGACCGTCGACGACGTCTACTGGCTGGAGGGGCGTTCCGGTGAGCCGTCCGTCGTTACGACGGTGCGCCCGTACTGGCCGCAGGTTCAGGATGCGCCGACGCCGGGGCGCGTGTTCCGCTTTATCCCGAACGAGGCCTCCGGTGTGGCTCCGGAGGCGACGGCCGAGCTGATTCGG
The DNA here is from genome assembly GCA_964549365.1 of uncultured Alphaproteobacteria bacterium. Taxonomy (GTDB): domain Bacteria; phylum Bacteroidota; class Ignavibacteria; order OLB7; family OLB7; genus JAFDZV01. The sequence goes on along the minus strand of CAZJYH010000310.1, from coordinate 4,634 downwards.
GCATGGCCGAACCCGACGACCGGCCTTCTGCGCCTGAGCGGCCTCTCGTCCGATGCAACGCTGATGGTGCACGACATGCTCGGCCGCGCCGTGATGGGGCCCAAGGGTGCCGGCCCGGATGCCGTCGTCGACATGACGCCGCTCCCTTCGGGCGCATACACGCTGACGGTGACCGGACCCGGAGGAAGCCGCACGCTCCGCGTGATCAGACGCTAGCAGCGCCGCAGCGCCCACTATTGCACGCGCGGGAAGGTTCGATCCGTCGAGCCTTCCCGCGCGTTTGTTTTCGCCCGCATGCCGTCGAGTCTCACTCGGCGATGAGATCGATGACGATGTTTGCCGTAGACACGCCGGAGCCGTCGCGGCCGTACTTCGTGGTGACCTGGACCCTGCGCCCGGTTCCGGGCGTGGTCTCGTTGTCGATGCCCGGGATAGCCACCAGTCCGGCGAAGACCGATACGCCCACCAGGTCGCCGAGCCCCACCGCAACCGGCTGTGCGTACGTTCCGTTCGCTGTGTACGTCGCCGTCGCGGTTCCGTTCTGGTAGTGATGCGTGACGGTGACCGGGTAGTCGCCGGCGTCCATCGTCAGTTGTGTCTCTATCGAAACCGCCGTCTGGGCGGCGGCGGTTGCCGTTGCGAACAGGAGCGCCGCGGCGAGGAATGCCGAGGCGCGGAGGAGAGGATGTGCCATCATGATGATTCCGGAAGATTGTGAACGTGACGCGACAAGTTACGCTCCCGTGCCGCTCGACGCCGGTACATCATGATGTGCCCCTCGGGGACGAATTGGCCGCCGATCAGGACGTAGGGTGCTCGCCGTACGCGATGCCCAGGGTCACGATGATCCGCTGGAAGTATTCGATGTAGCGCTCATTCGCATCGGCGTCATTGTCGATGATGGGGGCAACACTCTCCATCTCTTCCTGGCATCGTTCCAGCACCCACAGTGTCGACGGGTGCTCACGCGCGCCGCTGATGAGCCGTTCGAGCAATCGGTTGATCGAACGCTCGAGTCGCTCCCCGTTCTCGCTCAGGCCGAACGCCTTCTGCTCCGCGCGCAGCTTCACGAGCGCGGCGATCGTGCTGTCGGTGACGGCCAGCGGCTCGTCTTCGACCGCGTCGGCGGAGTCCGATGCGTTGTCCTCGAATGTGGCGCGGGGGGATGAGAGGATTGGGTCCGGCGATTCGTTCAACGCGGAGATCGGCTGGTTGCCGCCGGTGATCCGACGTTCGGCCACGCGCCACGCAACCAGCCCGATGAGCAGCGCGGCGGCGGCGATGTAGAGCGTTCGCAGGAGAGGGTCCTTCATGGCATGGAGTGGGCAAAAGTGAACGGTTGTTCGAGTGTCATGGCGCGAGCTTGCGGATCGTCCGCGCGGGTGCTGCCGTTGCCGGCGAAACGTACGACGGTCGCGCCGGGACGATCACGTCGGTCCGGCGTGCCCGCCCGAAGGTGCGGTCGTCCCCGGCGACCGATGGTGTCGGCGTCGGCGGCTCTTCCAGGCGCACCTCGTTCTTCAGGCCGAACAGATCGAAGTTCGCCCACGACTCCCCCGTGGCCGCCGTGAAGCCCATCCAGCACCTGCCGTCGTCCAGATTCAGCAGCGAGTCGACGCGCACCGCGACGGTGAGCACCGGGTTGTGAAGGTCGTCCACGAACACCTGCAGCTCCCCCGCTTGATAGCGCACCTTCGCGATGTGCCGCGCGCCGGCCTTGAGGTTCGGGATCGCCTTTGTCGAGCCGAGCGAAAACTCCTGCAGCGGACTGTTCGGCTCACGGCCCCGCGTCTGCACGCTGACATGGTTGCCGTTCGGTTCCGGGTTCCCCTCGGGGTTGTTGTCGTAGGTGTCGAACTCCACGGCGATGCTGTTGACGATGCCTTCGTAGCCGATGCCGCCGCCCCTTCCCCCCTCCGAGATCGACGAGTTCTGCAGCACGAACGCGATGCCGTCGGCGCCGGGGACGAACGGCCGGTTGCTGCCGGGCTCGCTCACTTGAAACGAGAACGTGCACTCGAAGCCGTCGGCAACGCGCTGCTTCGTGCGGAACCATGCCGCGCCCCCCTGCCAGCCGCGCGCGGGAACGAGACGGATGCGGTCCGTCAACCTGCGCGCCGAGCCGTTCAACGCAACGTCGTCGAGCGAGCCGAGGCTGCAGTAGTTGAACTGCGCGGCGAGCGGCGAAGCGGTGAGCACACAGGCCACGACCGCGACGAGCGAGCAGGCGAGGATCGAGCCGGTCGAGCATGAACGACTGCGGATCGAGCGCATGTGGTGCGAACGACTGAAGGGGCGGTTCATCGTGACATGGATAGTTCGGATGCGCGCAATGAGCGCGGCCAAAAGTACGAAGAGCGCGCCTGATCGATCAATGCGCGATGGCGTGCCGTCCCCCCACAGTACCCAATCATGTACTTCCGCCGTCCCCGCCGGCGCCGATATCTTCGCCGCGGGTCGCTCGCCGGCCGGCACCATCGTTTCGGAACGCTCATCGTCATTCGACTGCTCGTTACAGGAGGTCGGCATCGTCCCCGTGTGCCCCTCGCAATCACCATACATCCTTGGAGGAACGAACGATGGTCTCTCTTGCACCACGACAACTCAGCACGCGCCTCGCCGCGGCGTTGCTTCCGGCCATGCTTCTGTGCGCGTTCGCGTCGTCGACGTTGACGGCGAAGGACCCCACATTCCAGTGGTGGTACGGCGGCACCAACGATGACGAGTTCAACGGCATCACCGCCACCGCCGACGGCGGCTTCCTCATGGTCGGCACGTCCAACAGTTTCGTCGGCAACGATGCCGATGTCTATGTGGTTCGCACCGATGCGTGCGGCACTCTCGTGTGGTCGGCCACGTACGATATCCGGGGCGGCAGCCACGACGTCGGGCGCAAGGTCGTGCGCGGGCAGGACGGCGGGTATGTGATCGTGGGATATTCGTACAACCCGCTCTCCTGCATGACCACCGACTACGATCCGCTCGTGATGAAGATCGACGACTCCGGCAACCTCATATGGGCGCGTGTGTATCCGGCGCTCGAAGGGGACTTCGCCCACGACATCGCCGCGTACAGCACCAGCGGGTACGTGGTGGCCGGCAGCACCAACAGCTTCGGTGCCGGCAACGGCGACGCGTTCCTGATGCGCATCGACCTGACCGGCAATCCGCTCTACTCCCGCACGTACGGCAGCGCCGGAGGCGACGGCTTCCGCGCGGTGGCCGTGGCCTCGAACGGTGACGTGATCGGCGCCGGAAGCACGACGAGCTATGTGAACGATCTCTACGATCAGATCTTCGTGGTTCGTACCAATCCCGACCTCACGGTGCAGTGGTCCTACCATTACGGCGGCGACTCCACGTTCGAAGCCGCGAACGACGTGGTGGCGATGAAGGACGGGTCGATCTCCGTGCTCGGGCGCAGCTCCGCGTTGAGCTCGGTCGGCTACGAGCAGCCGTACCTGCTCCGGCTCAATTCGCTCGGCACCTGCCTGTGCGACGCGGCCTTCACGATCGCCGACACGAACAGCGGCGAGTTCGACGAGGCGCAGGAGATCACCAACGGCGAGCTCGCCGTCACGGGCTGGTATTACAACCAGGCCGCGGGCCTCGGCCGGTACGACGTGTTGTTGATGCGCATCAACTCATCGTGCACGAAGGTGGCGGCCGAGGAGTACGGCATCGACTGGCGCGATCAGGGGCACGGGATCGTGCCGCTCTACACTGCGGGAGTCACGGGGCCCACGGGTTATGTGATCGCGGCCACCTCCAACAGCTTCAGCAACGGCGGGCGCGACGACGGCTACCTGATTCACACCGATCGGAACTACCTCTCCGGATGCCACGAGTATGCAACCGTCATCAAGCAGAAGTCGCCGGGGTATTGCGCGCGGAAGGCGCCCACCGGCTCGCCGCTCTTCGCCGTCTCCAGCTCGATCACCACCTCCCCCTCGTTCAACACGTTGAGCACGATGTTGTGCAAGGCATGCGACGCCGCCGCCGCCGAACAGAACGGGAACATGTTCAGCCGACGCGACGACAGGTTCGGTGCCGGTGATGTGGCGCAGGGCGTTGCTGCGAACGGCGCGATCGGGCGTTGACCTACTGTTGACGCAGGCTTCGGCGCACTCCGGGGGAAGGCTCCCGGGGTGCGCCGGGGAGTGCGACGGCATCTGTTGATCCTGGCAGCGGTGGGTCGTGTGGCACGGTGCGTTCGTCTTGCCGTCGTGATCCGTGACCCCATGTTCGCGGCAATATGTCGAGGTGTCGGTGGATCGGTTCCCCAATTCCTCCCACAGTCTCGGAGCAATTCTCCAGGGCAGTTATATACGTAAGTGGGCCATGCGATGTGAATGCAGCATGTGGGCGATGACGTAGCTTCGGCCGACAACCTCTCCGCTTCCGGACTCCCCGTTGTGCGTTCCTCCCCTTTGCCAAAGGGGAGGTCAGGAGGGGTTTTGTTGGCACCAGCGTGCGTTGGTTGCTGCTTCGGTGCCTCTCCGGAGAACTCCCCCCGGCCCCCTCTTTGGCAAAGAGGGGGAGAAAGAAAGGGAGATCCTGCGTGCGTTCCTCTCCTTTTCCAAAGGGGAGGTCAGGAGGGGTTTTGTTGGCACCAGCGTGCGTTGGTTGCTGCT
>CAZJYH010000309.1:3956-6068 GCA_964549365.1 uncultured Alphaproteobacteria bacterium | reverse complement strand
TTTTGCCGGCGTACAGATGTAAAGTCATTGTGAACCGAATGGGTTACCCCTCGCGGGCTACCATGACCACGGCGCAACCTTCGGCATCGATGGACAGAATTCGCCACTTCCCGTTGGCGGATGTGACCCTGATCCCCGAGGATGAACAAGCACAGACTCCCCCGGCTGTTGCTTCGGGCGATGACGAACCTCCGGATGTGCGGCACGACGGCGCGCGCATCCGGGCGATCGAAACCGAACTTCGGCACGACTACCACACAGCGGCCTCTCCGGGCACCCGGTTGCTTGTCCTCGATCGGTGGAACATCCACCTGCATCAACTACGCGCGCAGATGACCGAGAGCGAGCTTCGCCACTATGGCGCTCGTGTACGGTGCCTCGTGATGATCGCACGCGCGCACATCCAATACGAGCGCGACAGGATTGCCCTCGCCCCTCAAGCCGTTCACGATCCCATCGAACCGGCCGACCACGCCACGCCCGCTCCGCCAATCGTCGTGACCGCCGAGCGCGGCCTGCTCGTGCGCATCATCGAAGCCGCTATCGGCGCGGGCATCATCTCCGCCAAAACACGCGTCTCGCAGCTCGTCAGCACCTTCTTCCGCGAGCCCACCGGGGTAAACGCCGAGGGGCACTATCGTTCACACCGTGAGAGAGTCGGGCGAACGAAGACCAGTTCACCGGCGATGCAGCGATTCCTTCTCTTGCTGCTCAAGGGATGTTCTGCGAATCTCCGCGTGCGCATCAGCAACGATCTTGACCGACTCCTGTAGCGCACCGACATCCGACACCATCCGCACCGCACGATCACAATGCAAATGAGGACGTCCGCAACGTCCTCATTCGATTTTGCGGCCGACGGTATGTTCGCCGATGAACGACTGCACAACGTGTGCAGACAGGATGACTCAACGGAGGAACACCTATGAACGTCTCATTGACGCTGCAGCGAATCGAACACCGATTGGCAAAACTTGAGACCGCCGTCTCCATCGCCAACAACACGCCAATGACCGTCGAGGACGTGATGCTCATGACCGGGTTGTCACGCTCCACGGTGTATAGCAAGACATCGAGCCACGGCGGATTGCCGCCGGAACTCCCGCACTTCAAGAAAGGGAAGCGTCTCTACTTCAGGCATAGTGACATCACCGCATGGATGACCCAGCACTCCGTGAAGGGGCGCGAGGAGATTGACCGCGCCGCCGGTGCATTAACGCCCACCGCGAAGCGGAGCAAGAGATGAGAGTCACACCATCACATCTCACGACCCTGCTGAACCGCCTTGACGCGGTCGAAGAGACGGGCACGGGGTACACGGCCCGATGCCCCGCGCACGACGACAACACCCCGTCGTTGTCGATCGGGTTGGGCGACGACGGCCGCGTGTTGCTGCATTGCTTCGCAGGCTGCATGGCCGAAGCGATCACCGCCGCATTGGGGCTCACGCTTGCCGATCTGTTCGCGCCGGTGACAGGACGATCCGCCAATGCTCTCCGGCATGCCGGCAGCACGCGAAGCACCCGGGTAACCCGGAATGCCACGGCACACGCCGAACGGCGCCGCGGCAAGCAGCCGGCCCGATCGGCCGAGCGCAAGGTCGCCGCCGGATGCGCGACCGCTACCACGCGATACGACTACACCGACATCGACGGGACGTCCTTGTTCCGGGTGGTGCGCATCGACACGCCCGCCGGCAAACGCATCCACGGAGAACGGCCGGACGGGCGCGGCGGGTGGATTCAGAACCTCGATGGTGTTCCGCGCGTGCTCTATCGGTTGCCCGAGGTGCGCGCGGCGGTCGCGGCCGGCACCCGCGTCTACATCGTCGAAGGAGAGAAGAACGCCGACGCCCTATCCGGCCTGGGATTGACCGCGACGACGAACCCGCACGGCGCCGGCAAGTGGAGCAAGCTCGACCCGGCATCCCATGACGTGCTCCGCCATGCGGACGTCCTCATTCTCTACGACAACGACGAGCCGGGCCGGCAGCACCGCGATCAAGTCGCCGCTGCGCTTCACGGGGTCGCACAACGCGTTCGCGTGGTCGATCTGCCGAACGTGCGGGAGGGCGACGATGTATCGGACTGGCTTGCGCGCGGTGGCGGACGT
>CAZJYH010000309.1:0-3946 GCA_964549365.1 uncultured Alphaproteobacteria bacterium | reverse complement strand
AGGAGTTGGAGAAGCTCGCCGACGACGCACCGATCTGGAACCCCGCCGAGCTGCTCCCGACGGGCATCCGCGTGATACGAACGTCGGATGTGACGGCGACGCGCGTTGAGTGGCTCTGGCCGGGATATCTCGCCCAAGGCAAGATCGCGATCGCCGACGGTGACCCGGGGGACGGGAAGTCGACCGTGGCGCTGGATCTGGCCGCACGGCTGTCGGTCGGTGGCAAGATGCCGGACGAGCACGAGATCAAACACCCGAGGAACGTCGTCGTGTTGTCGGCCGAGGACGGCGTCGCCGATACGATGGTTCCGCGATTGATCGCGGCCGGCGCTGACTGTTCGAGAATCTTCGTGTTCGCCGAGGTGAAGGACGGCAAGACGATGCGGACGCCCGATCTGCCGCGCGACATCCATCGGCTGCGCGAACTGGTGATCGCCTGCAAGGCGCACCTGGTGATCGTCGATCCGCTGATGGCCTACCTCGATGCCACCATTGATGCCCACCGCGATCAGGACGTCCGCCGCGCCATGACTCCGTTGAAAGCGCTCGCCGAGGACACCGGCGCGGCGATCCTCGTGATCCGGCATTGCTCGAAAGCGCAGGGGATGAGTGCGGTGCACAAGGGTGGCGGTTCGGTCGGCATCATCGGCGCGGCACGCATCGGATGGTTGTTCGCCCGCGATCCGAACGCTCCGCCGAGCGTGCGGCGGATGGTGATCGCGGTGACGAAGTCGAACCTCGGGGCGTTCCCGCCGGCGCTGATGTACCACACCGAGCACAACGAGGAAAGCGGGTGCAGCCGTGTGGTGTGGGACGGCACGTGCACGTTCGCGGCGGAGGATCTGCTTGGGCCGATGCCGGATGCATCGGAACGGGGGGCGCTGGAGGAGGCGATGAACTTCCTTCGGGAGCTGCTGAAGGACGGCCCGGTGCAGGCGAAGGAGGTGTTGCGCCAGGCCGCCGATATGGGGATGGCCGAGCGCACGGTACGCCGCGCGAAGGATACCCTAAAGGTCGCATCGGTGCGGCACGGCACCGTTCATGGTGAATGGCGGTGGCGCATGCCGCGCGAACGCTCGCCAAACGATCCCGGTGTACAGGAACACATGGAAATCTGATGGCCAAGGTTGCCAACCCCAACCGTAGACAGATTTGATCACCATGTGAAAATCTTGCGAAAAACGGGGATTTGCATCAAACGCTTGGTCACCTTTGAAAATCTTCCAAAAAACCGCGATCGAGGAGGGCATGACAATGTTGATCGTCGAAATTCACTCAAAAACGACGCTGCGGAATCTCCGCCCACACCGAACGCCCAGAATCGGCCGTCTGGGCGGTCCGGTGGCTCGATTCGGGGCATGCCGGGTGACCGGGCGCGGCATCGCCCCCGAGAAAACTACCCTCAACCCCGTCGGGAAGCGAGCACGCCGACCGCCCCGAATCCCGCGTATTCGTACGCTTCGGCACGCACGGCGAAGCCCGTCGACGGGCCGTCTCGCGCACTGGTGTGTCGATAGTCGCCGATTCTGCGTCAAGAGCCACCGGAAGTACTGCAACTATGGTCGGAAGTCCGTCGATTCTCGGCGCATAGTGCGCGTTTCATCGTCGTTTGTGGGTGACTTCTGCGCGCATATGCCGCGCGGACTGCTGCACGATACGCGCACATCGAAAGCCCGCAGCACGAAGACGAAAGGCACCACAAACCGCAAGGGAGTGACGTGATGGAAATGGATGATGATCTCGCCCTGTTGGGGATCGCCGGCCGGCTGTTGATGCAGGTGAGGGAGCTGGTAGGCTGGTCGCGGGCAACGCTCTCGAACAAGATGCTGCGATCGAGCAACGAGGAGGGGGCGCCGTGCTCCGCGGCGTCGATCCTTCGCTACGAGAAACGGGCCGTCGTGCCGCTGAACTTCGCGCGCTGTTACCGCGAGGCGATCGGCGCGGCGCGCTTCGACAAGCTGCTGGAGGTCGTGCGCGAGCGGTCGGCGGCCGCATCGCGACGCGCAACCGGACACAACAACGACACACGGAGGAAGCGATGATTATCGACTCGGATTTTGATGACTACTACGACGCCGCGTTGCGCGCGTGTGCGGATTCACGGCTTCCCGCCGGTGCCGTTTACACCCGGCGGCGTGTCGGCCCAATCGCGCGCCCGCGTGCGTTCGAGCTGTTGGAACGGTTAGGCTGGCGGACGGTACGCCACGGCATGGTGGAGGAAGTGTGCGCGGATCTCGCGGCACGCGATCATGTGATCGTCTACCGCGACCTGTACGCGCACGGTGTGTGCGGTGATGGGAGCGACGCGCTCGTGTTCACCTCACGTGATGAGGCACTACGGGATTGGGCGGGCTCCTACTGCTCTGCGTACATCATGAACGAGGAGTGGCCGCGTGATGTCGTCACCACGTCGGTCGTCGCGGTCGGGTCGCATCGCTACACGATGTACTCGCATCGCGTAGGCCCACCGGGACCGGACGCATGGGCGAGCAATCGCGGATCATGGGAGACACACCTGCATGGAAAGCTGCGAAAGATCGAGTACGAGCCGCTCATGCCGTATCCGGTGTGGTCCGTGGACTATCTATTCGTTGAAGACCCGGGGGGTAAGTGTCAAGTGCCGGTGGCGTTCGATTTGAACACGGCACCGATCCTCGCCACGACGGGGCTCCAGCACATTCTGAAGCCCGAGACAATCGTTGCACGGATCGTCGATGCCTGGCTTCACCAACAAGCGAGGAGAAGCCCGCTATGCACATGAGTGAGAACCCGGCGGAACATGACTTTGAGTGGCACGTGTGTTTTGCCGCGCGGCTTGGTGATGGCCATTTGGAATTTCATACGTCCATCGTCCGAGGGCCGGAGAGGGTCCTGACGACGGACCATATCGCGATTGCCAAGGCGGAGGTGTTGCGACAGACGGGACTGGACGCGGATAGTGTCGCGATCTACCGAAGCGTTGGACCGTTCAAGGTGCGACGCGGGCCACCGGCATCGCAGAATCATCGGTGGAACTGACGGCCTACTCGCGGAGCATCGGTTGTGACTCCCGCGCTTCAAGTGTGGAGTTCAACGATGGCGGGGACGGACTCCGCGCGCATACCGCTCACGTGCTTCGGTGCGTGGGCGGTGTGCGTTTGGTGCTCTTCTTCTTGCGGCGCGGTTCTTCCTTCGCCAACTCCTCAACGGCTGCGGCAACGAGCTCCACGACGGTCACACCGAGGGCCTCGGCGATGCGAAGGATGGAGTTCCATCCCGGTTCGCGGAGCCCCGCATCAACCTCCCGAAAGAACGATCGACTCTTGTTGTCCGACCATGCAACTTGTTCCTGCGTCATGCCGCGCTCGGTGCGGAGACGACGCACGGCGCGACCGAATGCACGAACACTCGGCACGCTCTTATCGGACGGTTGTGATGTTGTCGGCATGGATCCGAAGCTATCCGGCTCCATGCGTGACCAATAACCGCTATGTCGGTTATTTCAAAGAAAGTTTTATATTACCCCCGCTCTCTCCCACACATCTTCCCCAACCCTGACGGTTCCCCCGTTCACGGCTTCCCCGTGCTCCTCGACGAGCACGGAACGGCATCGTTGTGCCCACACGGAACTGCACGATACGACACCGGACGGGACAATACCGGAACGATCAAAACGCCCCAAAATATTTCTGACGGCCGTTGATGCAGTACACGATTTCTCCTCAAATGGCACGCATTGGCCTGGTTCGTGGACAATCCCACAGGCCGACTCCCACCGACGTCGTCGCGGAGTTGAGCACGGATTCGGGACATGCCGAACGTACTTTCGCGCACCCTGCATGCTCCCGTGCGCCCACGCCCCTGGACCCAGCGCCAACGACGACCGACACCTCTCCCCGTCGGTACCCATACCAAATAACTGGTGAGACCATGATGTCCCTCAATCATCATCGACCACGAGCCGCCG
>CAZJYH010000308.1:0-6079 GCA_964549365.1 uncultured Alphaproteobacteria bacterium | reverse complement strand
CGTTCGATGAACTCCATGAAGCCATAGTCGGCCTCTGCTACGTAACACTTCACGTTCGAGAGCGGGATCCTGAGCCGAGGTTGCAGGGTTTGCACAACAATGGTTTCCAGCAGATTCAGTGCTCTTACGTTCACCGGCTTGTAGACGATTCGCCACATGTTTTCGATTTCCAGAATTGTGACGAATCGCCCTCGGTTGTGAGAGTCTGATGAAGCAATGCGTATACCGGTGATGGTCGCCGAGGATATCCCGAGAGCCTGTTGGATCTGCCGATGATGCTCAACAAATCGCGTACAAGCCTCGACTACGCCCTCGATCATACAGCTGCTGCGTTCCCCGGCGAGTTTGAAGATTCGATGGTCGCTTGCAAGCTCGAAAAGATCGCCTACACGGTCAGGAACCCTTGGAGAGATCAGCCTGTGCAGGTTCGTCTTCAACACACGAGTCGGTGATAGAAACGCAACGGTCAGTTCGTGCATGGCAATACACACGGCTTTGATTGCCGCGGGCGTTATCCAGTTCCTCAACCCGTTTGCATTGAATGCCTGGTGTGCGACGGCGGTGATCCGGTCCTGGATTTGGTCGTAATCCTCCATATGAATCATGTCATGTATCGGTGGTCTAGTACGAGAAACAACGTGGGGTGAGAATGCTCACCCCACAGTCCGGCAATTCGTCAGGTGAACGGGAAGGATGTGTCGCAAGTCCCGGAAGCACAACACTTGGTGGTGTTGACACCATACGTATCCTGCAGGCGTTTGACCAGTTCGTTGACATCCAGAAGTTCTTGCTGCAGCGGGTTGAGCAGCAGCGCCAACTGTGTCAACGTCTCTGTGCTCTCTACGACGCGCAGTTGATAGGATGGAACGGTGAGGCCGAGGCCTTGAAGGGCCGTTGTCGGATCGCTCAGCAAATGTTCTTTGAAGATCGGATTGAACCACGCTTCGGCGATGGCAGCGGGCGGCAGATAGACCTCGAACGTCTGGTCGTCGCCGCCCATCTCCTCGGCAAGAGCGCTCTGCGCCTGTTGCTTCGTCCATGTGCCGGTGATCGACTTCCTGTACGGAAGTGCAAACCATCGATATGTCGTGCTGTCCTCAGAGACCGCGAAGTCACGGTCGCGCGGCCACAGGTGAGTTGCCTGGCGGAGAGTCTCTGTTGAGTTTGTCAACAGGGACGTCTTGTACGATGGATTCGTCCACGCTTCGGCCGTGACTCTGGCCGGAATGATTGTGAAGTCAAGAAGAAGTGGAGCTTGCCATGCGTTCAGATGCGGACCCTTCATCCCGCCGGCATCGGGGTTGGACTGTGGTGTGGCGGGTGAGACATTTGAGTCGGAGCAACCGCTGAGCCCGGTTGCTAACACGGCGGCACCCAATGCTGCTCCGGAACCTGCTTTACGGATGAAATCTCTGCGTTCCACGTGATACCTCCATAATAATATTGCGTAATTAAGACCAATTGCTGAGGGTTGCGTGGGTCGGGAACCATCAGGTATTCTGAGAACTCCGGTTCATGGTGTTCTTGGGGCGCACTGAGGTTCTCCATGCTGCGCAAGCTCAGTGTAAGGTTGTGTGTGCCTGAACATAGCGAATATTCGACCCCATTCATACGATCCTTACTTGTCATTTCCGCGAATGCGGGAATCCATGCGTTATGTACGTGCATCCCCGCGCAAGCGGGGATGGCAGTCCGGGTTCATCGTGCCGACGATCTCATGTGCACTTCATACTGAGAACTACCAATGAGTCCGGAATGAATAGCCGGCGATCCTGTGGGACGTGATACTTCTGCGAGATGACCTTGCAGACCTTCATTCGGGCTCGGATATGCAATCCGATGGTGCGGCTCGGTTTGACCACACGCCGTTGGCGTCGCGTCATCGGTGTTCGTGACCGCGCCGGTGAGCCATACTCATGTGGTGCGGCTCGGCTACTCCCGTGGTCTCGCTTCGCTCAATGGCCGGCCGTCGGCTCCGAGCCCACCGGGGTTCCTGTGCGGTTCGCGCACATGCTTCCATTGGCGCGGCTTCGCTCGGCGAGAGGCTGTCGGCCCCCGCGCCTTCCCGGTTTGCGAGCAATGGGCCGCCAGGCAGCCCCTCCTTGCTCTTCTTGCTTCCCACAGTGTTCCTTCTGTAACAATTCTCCGGCCAAATAGAACGGGGCATGGTTGTATGGAAGGGAACCGGGCACTATCTTTGCCGTTCTTCTTGAAGAATCGTCGATTCAATACACCGAACTGACATGACTGCAGAAAAGATGACGGCCTCGGCCAAAGAGTCGGAGGTCGAGAAGAGGTGGTGGGTGGTCGATGCCTCCGGGCAGACCCTCGGCCGCCTCGCCTCGCAGATCGCGACGATCCTGCGCGGCAAGCACAAGCCGCTGTTCACGCCGCACATCGATTGTGGTGACTTCGTGATCGTGGTCAACGCGGACAAGATCGAGCTGGCGACCAAGCGTGCCGAGCAGAAGAAGTATTACCGTTTCACGGGCTACCCGGGCGGTCTGCGCGAGACGTCGTTTCGCCAGATGAACGAGCAGCATCCGGAGCGCGTGATCGAGATCGCCGTTCGCCGCATGTTGCCGAAGACGCGTCTCGGCCGTCGCATCATCACCAAGTTGAAGGTGTACGCCGGCGATCAGCATCCGCACCGGGCGCAGAAGCCGGAGACATTGGAAATCAAGTACAAGTAATAGATCTCAGCCTCAATGCCTAACTCCATCAACGTTGGTCGCCGCAAGAACGCCGTAGCGCGCGTCTATCTCACTCCCGGCAGCGGGAAGGTTACCGTCAACGGACGCGAGTTCGAGAACTACTTCCCGGACAGCTTCGACCGCCAGGTGGTGGTGTCGCCGCTGGTCGAGGTGGAGATGGCGGACCGCTTCGACATTCACGCGAACGTCCATGGCGGCGGCCACGCCGGCCAGGCGGGCGCGGTGCGTCACGGTATCGCTCGCGCCCTGGTCGAGATCGACGAGACGCTCAAGAGCCCGCTCCGCAAGGGGGGCCACATGACGCGCGACCCGCGCATGGTCGAGCGCAAGAAGTACGGCCAGAAGAAGGCCCGCAAGCGCTTCCAGTTCAGCAAGCGTTGATCTCGCGCGGGCGGCTGCCCGCATCCGAGTCAATGCTCCTGTGCCGAACGTGGCCCGATGAACTACGAGATTGCGGATTGCCCGGCCGTGCAGGCGGCGGTGATCCGCAATCGACGTTCTGGAAAGTTTCCTACGCATCGTCGTTCACGGCGATGCACCAACGCATATCTCCCGATCCATCGTGTGTGTTCCTGGGACATGATCCCGGAAGGGGCGAGCCGGAGACGACGGAGATAGAGGCACTCAACACAAACCCGTTCTGTTACAATCATGCCGCACGTAGAAATTGAGGATCTCCTGACCGCGGGTGCCCACTTCGGCCACCTGACCCGTCGCTGGAACCCGCAGATGCGCCCCTACATCTTCATGGAGCGCAACGGGATTCACATCATCGACCTGAAGAAGACGCAGCAGCTCGTCGACGAGGCCCGCAATGCGGCCGAACGCATCGCGATCGAAGGGAAGCGCATTCTCTTCGTCGGCACCAAGAAGCAGGCCCGCGACGTGGTTCGCGTCGAGGCCGAGCGCATCGGCGCCAACTTCGTGACCGATCGTTGGCTGGGGGGCATGCTCACCAACTTCGCCACCATCCGCAAGTCGATCAAGCGTCTGCAGACGATCGAGAAGATGGAGACCGACGGCACGTCGGACAACCTGACGAAGAAGGAGCGGCTGATGCTCTCGCGCGAGAAGGAGAAGCTGGTGCGCGTGATGGGAGGCATTGCCGACATGAACCGCCTGCCGGGCGCGCTCTACATCGTGGATATCAAGAAGGAGCATCTCGCCGTCAAGGAGGCGAAGACGCTCGGCATCCCGGTGATCGCCATCGTCGACACGAACACCGATCCGCGCGACGTGCACTTCCCGATCCCGGCCAACGACGACTCGCTGAAGACGATCGCGCTGATCACGAAGGTGATCGCCGACGGCATCGCGGCCGGCCGTGAGATCAGCAAGCAGAACATGATCGACGACATGAGCGCGGAGGATCGTGAGATGAAGGAGTCGGGGAACGAGATGCGCGACGAAGCGAACGTGCGCGCCCGCCGCCGCACGCGCTCGCGTCGTGAGCCGGGGGCCGATGCCGGTGAGACGCCGGCCGCCGAGGCCGCTCCGGTTGCCGAGGCGCCGGCCGCTGAAGTTCCGGCCGCTGAAGTTCCGGCTGCCGCAGCTCCGGCTGCTGAGGTTCCCGCTGCCCCCGAGGCTCCCGCCGCCGACGGCGGCACTGAGCAGGGTGCGTAATTCGTCGTTTACTTGCCGGGCCGGAGCATGCATCGTATTCTCCGGCCCGTCCCTTGAGCGGGGCGCGCTCCCCGGTGCTGCTGCGCCCATCGTGCCGACGATTTTGAAATGAGCAACAACACTCAAACCAGATATTGAGACAATGGCAATTTCAGCTTTGGATGTGAAGAGCCTGCGCGACAAGACCGGCGCGGGAATGGCCGACTGTAAGAAGGCCCTCGAGGAGGCCAACGGCGACATGGAGGGGGCGATCGAGATCCTTCGCAAGAAGGGGGCCGCCACCGCCGCCAAGCGCGCCGACAAGGCCGCCAACGAGGGCGTGATCGCCACGGCGATCTCCGGAGATCACAAGCGCGCCGCGATGGTGGAAGTCAACTGCGAGACGGACTTCGTTGCACGCAACGAGGAGTTCAGCGGCTTCACCCGCAAGCTGGCGTCGTATGTGCTCGATACCCAGCCGGGTTCGATGGAGGAGCTGCTGGCCGGTGAGATCGAGGGGAAGACCGTGCAGACCTGGATGAACGAGCTGCTCGGCAAGTTCTCCGAGCGCATCGAGATCAAGCGCTTCAGCGTGGTCGCCACCGAGGGGGGCTTCGTGGCCGATTACGTGCACAACGGCGACAAGCTTGGCGTGCTGATCGAGATGTCGGGGCAGGGGGATACCGATGCCACCGGTACGCTTGCGCGCGATCTGGCGATGCAGGTGGCCGCGATGAATCCGGCCTTCGTCCGCCGCGAGGACGTGCCGCAGAGCGTGATCGACAAGGAGCGCGAGATCTACCTGGAGCAGGTGGTCAACGAGGGGAAGAAGGCGGAGTTCGCCGAGAAGATCGTCACCGGTCGCCTCGAGAAGTACTACGCCGACTGGTGCCTCGTCGAACAGGCGTTCGTGAAGGATGCCACGAAGATGATCCGCGACGTGCTCGCCGACTTCAGCAAGGCGGCCGGAACGGACGTGACGGTGACGCGCTTCCTGCGCTTCAATCTGGGCGAGGTTGCCGCTCCGGCCGCGGCCGAGACGCCCGCCGAGTAAGTGCCGGCGCATCGCGCGCCGACGTAACAAGTCTCGCAGTCGATTTCGGCTGCGAGACTTTTTTGTACCTTTGCACCCCGGAACATCGCACGAGCGCAACCTCGCGCTCGTTGCCGACGGGCTCCCTCGCCTTCCGGAACTGCCGCCGGACATCCAACCAATTCCAACTCTGCTACCTCCGCGAGACAACATGACGATGCACGCCGACTCCACGCCGATGAACGGACAGCATGCCCGCTACAAGCGCGTACTCCTGAAACTGAGCGGTGAGGCGATGATGGGGGATCTCGGCTACGGCATCGACGCCGGCTGCATGGAGATCTTCGCCGACGAGGTGCGTTCGGTCATCGATCTCGGCGTCGAGGTCGGCATCGTGATCGGCGGCGGGAACATCTACCGCGGCGTGCAGGCGCTCGCCGAGGGGATCGACAAGGTGACCGGCGACCACATGGGGATGCTGGCGACGGTGATCAACTCGCTGGCGCTGCAGGCCACGCTCGAGCGGCGCGGGATCATCACCCGCCTGCAGACGGCGATCAAGATGGAGCAGATCGCCGAGCCGTTCATCCGCCGTCGCGCCGTGCGCCACCTGGAGAAGGGACGCGCGGTGATCTTCGGCGCGGGGACCGGCAACCCCTACTTCACAACGGACACGGCCGCCGCACTGCGCGCCATCGAGATCAACGCCGAGGTGTTGATCAGGGCGAAG
>CAZJYH010000307.1:0-6079 GCA_964549365.1 uncultured Alphaproteobacteria bacterium | reverse complement strand
CCACCATCCTGTCAGCAGCTCATCGGGGGGCGTACCGGGCGGCGATTTTTTTCGCTTCATCCCGGAGCATCTCGGCCAGAGAATCGGGTGCGAGCACGCGGGCGCGCGATCCCCAGCTCAGCAGCCACGGGAGCAGGTCTGCATCGTTGCGTGCCTGCAGCGTCACCAGCAGGCCGTCATCCCGATCTTCCTCCCGCACCTTGAAGTAGTACCCGGATTCCCGAACCCACGGCGCCGCATCGTGATCGAAGAGGACCTGAGCGGTGATCGTCAGGTCGTCGTCACGACGCCGCGGCGGCTGGAAATCGGCGGGGCGCGTGAATCGGTCGGCCGTGATCTTCAGCTCCTCCATCCGGCTGAGTCGGAAATTCCGCACGGCGTTTCGGAGCCGGCAATGCGCGACCAGGTACCAGGCGCCGTCGACATGGCACAGTGCGTACGGATCGGCGGTGCGTTCGGTGCGGCGCGGAGCATCGTGGCCACCGCTTCCGCGCGCGTTGTACCGGAAGCGGAGGGTGTGCCGTTCGATGATCGCGTGCCGAATCGTGCGAAGCTTGGCGAGCTCCTCGGCGGCGTGGAGCGGCGCGATGCGCACGAACCGGATGCTCGAGCGAAGGTCGTGCACATCGGCGCGCCGGCGTTCCGGGAGCACGGCGGCCAGCTTCTCCATGGCGGAGTGCGCGGCCATGCGATAATCGTCGTCGAAGTTTTGAGCGGCCACATCGCCGCCGACCAGCAGCATCGTGGCCTCGTCGGCGGTGAAGCTGAGCGGCGGAAGGAAGTAGCCGTGCATCAGCGAATAGCCGCGGCCGGGGACCGCCACCACCGGCACGCCGGCCCGGCACAACGCGTCGATGTCGCGGTAGACGGAGCGTTTGCTGACCTCGAAGATCTCGGCGAGATCCTCGGCGCGCAGCGTTCCCTTGCTTTGCAGCTCCAGCACGATCGCGAGCATGCGATCCGATCGATTCATATCCGGCCCACCATTGATGGATGCTTCCGTGCGGGGTACCCCAATTCCCGTGGCACCGCGTGTATACCGGCTCCGGTGTATGGTCCGGCGCCCGGCAGGCCCGTACATTCGCGGTCGATGAACTACTCTCTCCCGTATTTCTCCGAGGGCGCCCGCCGTTCCCTGCTGCGGTGTTGCCTTGCGACGATGTTCGCCCTCATGAGCGTCGCCGTGTCGCGCGCGCATGCGCAAACGCCGGCCGGGTTTGCCCAGGGCGCGCCGGACACCGTAGCCGCCGATGATGCTGTCAGCAGCGACGGGGCCGAGATGCCCGGCAACGTTTTGGCCACAGGCGATGCGGGCGATACGCTGCCGCCGGATACTACCGCGGAGGCACGCCGGACGATCAGCGTCCCAAAGCTAGTGATCGTCGGGGGGACAACGTTGGGGGGCTTTATCGGCGGCTACTTCTTCCAGCAAAATCTCTGGTGGAAAGGGGAGAAAAGTGCGTTCCATTTCGATTGGGAACATGATTGGCGATATGCGCTCGGCGCCGACAAGCTCGGGCATTTCTATTTCCCATACGCCGTGACCACGATCTACGCGCAGGCGTTCGCCTGGTGCGGCATCGACACGACGTCCAGTCTGTGGCTCTCCGCCGGGCTCGCCACCGCGCATCAAACGTTCGTGGAGGTGCGCGACGGATTTTCAAAGCAATGGGGCTTCAGCTGGGGCGACTTCACCGCCAACACGCTCGGCGCGGCCTACCCGGTCCTGCAGCACTATGCGCCCGGGCTTCGGAATATTGATTTCAAGGTGAGCTATTATCCGTCGGCGGTATTCAAAAATGGTGGTTACGGCGCCATCATCGACGACTACGAGAGCACCTATCACTGGGCCAGCATCAATGTCCACGGGCTGCTGCCGTCGTCGATGCGGCGATGGTATCCGTCGTGGCTGAACATTGCAGTGGGCCACAGCGTGCGCGACCTGAACGCGCCGGGCGGCGGGCATCACGAGCTCTACCTTTCGCTCGATTGGAATCTGGAGGGATTGCCGGGGGACGGCTGGTTCTGGCGGTTGTTGAAAAAGAATCTCAACCTGTATCATCTTCCGGCACCGGCCGTAAAAATCGCACCAAACGCCGTTTGGTACGGGGTACACTTTTAGGGTACTTGCGCGCCTTCGAAAAATTTTGCTCGTTATGCGTCGGTCGCAGGAGATACAATCCATGAATGCCATTCTCCCACGACATGTCACGTCTGACGCGCTGGTTCGTTCTCAACGTCGCCATCGGTGTGTTTCCGTTGGCGGTCAAGATCTTCCTGCATGTGGTGGTTCGCGGAAACGAGTGGATCAACGTGCTCCGCGAATCCTCCGACCTGGTGGGGCTGGGCCTTGTGCTGGGATTGACCACAACGCTGGACGTTACCATGGATCCGCGTGTCGACGAGGCGCGCAGGCATGAGTATCACTGGATTCTCGTTGCGTTGGTGTCGTCGGTGGTGTTGTCCGCGGTTGCCTTCGCGATGGTCGAGCTCACGCGCCAATTCTCGACGGCATCGAGCGCGTACCGTGTGATGACGGCGTTGCGCGACGATTTGTTCATGCCGTCGGCGTTGTGGGTTGTGGCAACCCTGGTTCTGTGCATCGTGGCGGAACAGAAGATGTCCAAATGGGCTCCGCCCGCGCGGCGCAGGAAGGGAGGCCCTTGACGGGTGGTCGAGGTGTTGCGCAGTGCCGAGCCGTGATAGCGCATCGAGCGATGGTGCAGCGCCGAGTCTTGACGGCGTGCTGAACGCCGGCATAAGCCGTATCGGCCTGCGTGCCCGGGCACATCGATGTTTGCGTCGGCGCCATGGTTCGGTCGGTCGCCTCGTGTATCCTCGATGCCGGGCCGTCGGGTGGGGTGTGCTCGTTCAACAGAACATCAGGAGGAAATCATCATGCAGTACACAGAGGTCATTCTCGTGGCGTATTGGGCTGCCTCGATCGTCGTGGCGCTGTTGTGCATCGGGGTCACCGTGATGCTGCTGCGCTCCGGGAAATACGGGGCAGGCGGGCGGCGCATGATGCCGATCGGCAAGGGTGGCCCGAAGCGCGCAGCCGGAACGGCGTTATAGCTTCGCGGCGCATTGCGCTGCTTCGATCGTCGTGGCGCTGTTGTTCATCGGAGTCACCGAGCTGTTGCTCCGCTCCGGGAAATACGGGGCAGGCGGGCGGCGCATGGTGCCGGTCGGCAAGGGTGGCCCGAAGCCGGCAGTGGGAACGGCGTTGTAGTTGGGAGTGCGTTCCTCACACGATCAAAGGGGCGCGTACGGGGGTAGTGTCTCAGTTTGCATAGATGGCCGGTGGTCGGGCCCGAATAGGCCGCACCTACGGCGCTTGAGATCCGGTGGTCAACGTGGGCCTATAGATAGGTCGCGTCTCCGACGCTCAGACTGGACGATCTCTCAGCCGCGTAGCGGCGGCCTATCTATAGCAATCGGCGTCTTCTCGTGCTACCAAGCCGCGTAGCGGTGGCCTGTGATCAAGGAGGCAGTACTATGCCGGTGTGGCATTCATTGCTCAAACTGAGACACCACTCGTACGGGGCGACTGCACGGCACGTAGGGCTTGAAGGCTATGAAGCGGCCGGTTCCATCGCGCCGGCGATCACCCGGCTCTCGCCGTTCTCCGGCACCCACCACGATTCGCGCGGCAACGACAACAGATCCAGCGTCTGGTGCAGCAGATCGATCGGCTCGATCTCGCCGTCGTCCGCCTGTGCGAACGTGCCGAAGTGGATCGCCATCGAGAGGCGCGGCCTCAGTATCTGCGCGGCTTCGACGGCCTGGTCCGGCCCCATGTGGACGGGCGACATGAACCACCGGGGGCGATATGCTCCGATCGGCAGCAGTGCCAGCGTGATGTCCGGGAAGCGCAGGGCAATATCGTTGAAGAAGGTGCCCATCCCGGTGTCGGCGGCGAAGTAGACGGTGCCGGCCTTCCCCTCCACAACGAAGCCACACCAGAGCGTCGTGTTGCGATCGCCCAGTCCGCGCCCGGAAAAGTGCTGCGCGGGAACGCAGGTCACCCGCAGATTCCCCGGCATCGGCGCGGAATCCCACCAATCCATATCCAACGCATTGCCGATGTTCTCCGATCCGAGATAGGCGCCGTTGCCGAGCGCCGTGAAGATGCGCGGACGATGATCACGCGCAAGGCGGCGCATGGTGTCGATGTCGAGATGGTCGTAGTGGTTGTGCGAGAGCAGCACCACGTCGATCGGCGGAAGATCCTCGAAGCGCAGACCCGGCGGCTTGTGGCGCACCGGTCCCGCGAACGTGACCGGGCTGATGCGATAACTCCAGACCGGATCGGTGAGGATGTTGATCCCGTCGATCTGTATCAGCACGGAGGAGTGGTTGACGAACGTGACGCGCAGCTCGCCGGGGCCCACACGGCGCGGCGGGGGAGGAGCGGGCGTTACCTCCGTATAGTCACGCCACGGGCCGCTGTCACGGTTGAAGAGCCATCGCAGCAGATCGCGAAACCCGCGCTGCTCGACCCCCGGGTTGAAGAACGTGGTGCCGTTGAAGTGATCCGACAACGGTCCACGATAGGGAGGGACGCTGAACATTGTGTATCCGAGGATGAGAATCACGGCAGCGACGGTCACGATCGTCAGCCCCGCGCCGATGAATGCGCGACGTGTCCATCTGGACCGAGGCGGCCTGGTTTCAGGATGCGGTACTGACGATGCGCCGTGCATGTGATTGGATGGTCGTGTGAAAGCGTCGCCGCGTCCGGCCCGGGCCCTCTCTTGTTGCCTGAGGGCGCGGGCAGGGCGTTCGGGTTACGCGGGCGCGACGGCGATATAACCCAGAATGCCCAATGCCACGGCGGCGGCGCAGAGCAGAAGGAACGTGGCCGTCAGCGCGGGGGCGCGACGTTCTTCCCCCGAACGCCGATCGAGCCATGGGACGGCGAAGAGGAAGGCGAGCGCCGCCAGCAGTATCGCTCCGGTGGCGCCGCCGGGAAGCAGGCGAAGCAGCTCGAAGGCCGGCATGAAGTACCACTCGGGATGCGCGGACTTGGGCGTGAGCGTCGGCTTGGTGAGGTCGGCCGGAAGAGCCCCTTCGCCGAGACGGCTCCACGGCGCGGCCACCGCCATGCTCAGGATACAGCCCAGCGCCAGCAGCCAGGCGATCGCGTTGCGATGGATGAAGCCGGCTCCCCGCGTTGCGCTTGCCTCGTTCCCTCCCGATCGGTACTCGGACATTCGCGTCGTGTCGTGGGCCCGCACCGTCTCCTGCTCGCCCTCGACCACGGATGCCCCGGCCACGGATGCCCCGGCCACGGATGCCCCGACCGCCGCGCCCTCGGCTGCGGAGGGGGACGACTGCGGCGCCCGCAGCCAACCCGAGGCACGGCTCAACAGGTACGCGCCCGCGCATGCCAACAGCGCGACGGCCCCCGCGGTCGGCGGCGAGGCCGGGTTCAACCAGCCGGCAAGCGCGGCTCCGGTGCCGAGCATCAGAACGGCAACGCCCGCGACGGCCCCCGCCATCGCCGCTCCACCTGACTTCGGCAGCCTCTTCGCCGCGCACAGGCCGGTGCGCAGCAGCGCGCGGACGTGCATCCAGGCCAGCAGCAGCAGCCCGAGCGGGAACGCGATCGCGTGCAGCGTGAACATGCGCGTCAGCGTGCCGACGCCGACGTCCTCACCACCGCGCAGCAGGGAGGCGATGGACTTGCCGACGCCCGGCACCGTGCTCGCCGGCAGACCGGAGCCGATGCCGGCCGCCGCAACCGCCAGCCGGTGCCAGGGGAGTACCGACCCGGTGAACGCGAAGCCGAGCAACAGGAGCAACAGCAACAGCCCGCTTCCCCACAACGCGCGCCTGCGCCGACGGTACGACCGCATCAGGAACGTGCTGACGAGATGAAAGATGACGGCCGCGATGAGGATGTGCGAGGTGTAGACGTGCACCGAACGGATCACTCCTCCGAAGTCCACGTCGTGCATGATCGTGTGCTCCGCGCTCACCCACGCGGCGCTCGGACGTATCGCGCGGCCCGTGGCGTCGTCGATCAGCGTCTCGACATGGCCGGCAAGAGCGCCCTCGGCCATCGCCTTGCCGC
>CAZJYH010000306.1:0-6085 GCA_964549365.1 uncultured Alphaproteobacteria bacterium | reverse complement strand
AGTTCATGTCTACAATCTCAATCATTCCTGTCAACGTAATTCAGGACGGGACACGCTCCTCACTCCTCGTACTTCTCATCGCACCAGCAGGATCGGCGTGGAAGCGGTGCCGAAGGGGGTCTCGATCATCAGGCGATACATGCCGGCAGGGATCGTGCCCAGCGCCAGCGGCACCGCATGCTCGCCGGGGCCGAAGCGCATCGTGCCGATCGATGTCACCGTTCTTCCCAACATATCCTGAACGCTCACGCGCACCGTCTCCTCCTCCTCCAGCTCGAAGGAGGCGGACGTGTGATCGCGTACCGGATGCGGGCGCACCTTCAGGGCCTTGATTCGCGCGGTGAGCCGGGTGCCCGGTCCGCAGCCCGCGCCGGCGCTGAACAGCCCGGGGAGCGTGTCGGCCGCCACCTCGGGAACGTCCCATGCGAACGCGGCGAAGCTGAGCGCGGTGTTGCCGCGGCTCCCCGCAGGGACCACGCACCGCAGCAGCGCCAGCGTATCCCCTCGGCCGCTGTACGATCCGGTGATGGTGACGGTCTGCATCCCCGTGAACCGATCGAACGTGGCGGCGGCCATCGTGCCGGACTGGACGCTCTCGGGAACAAGCAGGCGCCCGTCGAAGCGGAGCACGGTGCTGAACGCGCGCGCGCCGCTCGCATCGAAGGCGGGGCGGTCGGCCACGGCGATGCGCAGTGGGATGACGGCGATGCTCCCCGGCGCGGCCGAGTCGTTCGGCAGCGAAATCGTGGTGCGGATGTTCTGCCGGATCTCGCCGCGCAGCGGGATGCGCAGCGTCGTGCCGCAGTCCACGTCGCGAATGATCAGCGTGTCGTAGTGGACTCCGGTGATCGTGGATGAGAAGCGGATCGGAACATCGAGCGAATCCGACTGCGG
The DNA here is from genome assembly GCA_964549365.1 of uncultured Alphaproteobacteria bacterium. Taxonomy (GTDB): domain Bacteria; phylum Bacteroidota; class Ignavibacteria; order OLB7; family OLB7; genus JAFDZV01. Next base: position 5,191 of record CAZJYH010000306.1, on the reverse strand, counting down.
CACGCTCGCCTGCTGCGGAATGTTCACGTTGAACGCGGCCGTCGAGGTCGTCAGCGACACATTGATGGGAGCGTTGCCGGTGTTGATCACGCGCGCGCTGAGCGCCGAGACGGCACCCGGCGCGATCGTTCCGTGGTCCAGGCTCGCCGGTCGCGCGATCGCCCGAACGTCGAGCTTCGTCCCCGCCAGGTGCACCGTGTCCGTGCCGTTCAGCGCATTGCTCGCTATTCGAAGATGCGCCGTGAAGGTCCCCGGCGCGGGGGGACGGAAACGAACCGGAAGCTTCAGCGAGCCGTCCGGCGGGATCACCATCGGTTTCGTCGCGGTGATGCTGAACATCGAGGGATTGAGCCCGCTCAGCGTAATGCCGTTGATCGTGAGCGCCGCGCCGCCGAGGTTCCGGATCGTGACGGTCGTGTCGGCGAACGACGTCGATGGGCAACGAATCGGCGCGAAGGTGATGTCGTCGGCGGCGATCACCGGAACGCGGCCGGTCTCGACGATGTCGAGAACATATCCGGCGGGATCGCATTCGGGCGTCGTCCGAAGCGTGAGCGTTCCGGTCAGCAGCGTCGTGGTGGGGCCGAGCGCGCGCACGTTCAACACGGCGCGCCCCCCCGGCGCGATCGCGAGCGGCAACTGACCCCCCGGTACCGTGAAGTTCGCGCCGTTCGTTCCGCCGATCGTTGCCGACGTGATGGTGATCGGCAGCGTGCCGGTGTTCGTCACCACCAGCGGGCTGTCCACCGGGAACGTCGGGCTCGTTCCCCGGAACGCTATCGTCGACGGCAATATCTGCAGGGCGATCAGATCGCGCTCCCCGCTGAGCGGGACGTCGATCGTTCCGGCCGGATCGTTCGAGACGATACGCACGGTTGCGGTCTTGGCGCCGAATCCGACAGGGCTCAGTCGAATGTGCAGCGGCGCCGTGGCGGCCGGCTCGATCACGAGCGGTTGCGCGGCGCTCGGGACGGCCGAGACGATCGTGAAGCCTTCGTTGTTCGCGGCCAGGGCGATCTCGGTGACGAGCAGTCGGGAGTCGCCGGTGTTTGCAAGCGTCAGCACGGTATCACGGGGCCACGCATCGCAGGGCCCGCCGGCAATCGTCACGGGCGTCGCGGTGATCAGCTTCGGTCCGGCCGTCCCACGCCCAACGAGCACGGTGCGCGCGACGCCGCATTCCGGCGCGATGCCGTATTCCAGCTGCGCGCCGACGGCTCCCCCCGCGATCGGCGCGAATCGAACCGCCACGTCGTGGCACTCGCCGGGCGCCAGCGAAAATGCCCCGGCGCCGGAGGTGATGCTGAACGGTCCGCTCGCCGGCCAGATCGTCACGCTGCCGTCCATCCGTCCGGCCCCGTTGTTGCAGATCGAATGTCGCACCACCGTATCCTTCATGCTCCCAACCGGGATGTTGCCCATCTCCACGCGGTCAAGCGCCGCGATGCCGCACGGGTTCTGCCCGATCCCCACCAGCATCAGCGTGTCGGTGCCGCCGCATCTGCCGAAGAAGACGGCCCGAGCCTTCCGCGTCCCGATGGCCTTCGGCGAGAACCGAATCTCCAGCGAAAGGCAGGCCCCCGGCGAGAGGACGCCGCCGGGGACGCCCGAGACGATCGTGAAGTCGCCGGCGTTCGGCCCGAGCATGCGCACCGAGTCCACCAGGATCGCCACATCTCCCGTGTTGCAGACCGTCGTGGGGAACACCATGTCGTGCGTCGCGCCGACGGCCGTGGCGCCCAGATCGGCGGTGTGATTGGGGATCGCGATGTGAATGCGTCCAACGCTGACCGTGAAGGACGCGTGCGACGAGTCCGACGAGCCGGCGCTGCCGATCGTCACCAGCCGCACGCGGTTGTTCCCGACGTCTGAGACGAAGCACCGCCCGAAGTCCGCCGCGAGCCCGTCGAGCGCCGGCCCCATTCGTGCCGTCAGCGCGGGGATGCCGTCGCCGTTGAACCCCGACTGTCCCGAACCCGCCAGCGTCGTGAGCCGCATGGTGGTCCTGTTCAGCATACGGACGCGATTGCTTCCGGCCTCGGAGATGTAGAGCACGTTCCCGAACGCCTCGACGCTTCGCGGCCGGGTCAGCCGTGTGTCGCGCCCATCCTTGCCGTCGACGTCGATCCCGGCGATCCCCGTCCCCGCCATCGAGGAGATGACGCGGCTCTTCATCTCCACCACGCGGACGCGGTGGCCGTTCTCCTCGGCGATGAAGAGCGAGTCGTTGCGGCCGGCCGGGTCGGCCACGAAGGCCATCCCGGCGGGCTTTGCGAGGATCACGTTCGTTGCGGGCGAGCCGTCGCCGCCGGTGAGCCAGCCGCCGCCGGCCACCGTGCTGATCAGATTGGTCTTTGTGTCCACGGCGCGCACGCGGTTGTTCCCCTCGTCGCTCACGAACAGGACGTTGCGGCCGATCGCGAGATAGGCCGGGTGGAACAGCTCGGCATCGGTCGCCTTCCCGCCGTCACCGGCAACGCCCGATCCGCCGGTCCCCGCCACGGTGGTGATGATGCCGGTCGCCATGTCCACGCGCCGCACCCGGTTGTTGCCGTAATCCGCGATGTAGAGCAGTTGTCCCGCGATCGCGAGCCCCGTCGGGTTGGCCAGACGGGCGTCCGTGGCCGGTCCTCCGTCGCCGGCGTAGCCCACGGCGCCCGAGCCGGCAACCGTGCGGATCAGACCGGAGCGCAGGTCGACGCGCCGAACCCTGTGCGCTCCCGCTTCGGCGATGAAGAGCAGATCGCCGTCGAGGGCGAGCGCCGCGGGGCTGCTCAGTTCCGTCTCGAGTGCGGGGATCCCCTCCATCACATCCCCTCCGCCGCCGGCGGCGGTGCCCATCATGGCGGGGTCGGTGCTGTTCTTCGCGCTGACGCGCACCTTGTAGTTCCTGCCGGGTGCGGGCGCATGCCACATGCGCGCAAGCCCCGTCACATCCTTCGCGATCGGCAGCCACGTGGCGCCGCCGTCGGTGCTGTATTCGAGCGTCACCGGGTCGGTGGGGGCCACGCCCGCCCAACGGATCGGGATCGAGTCGCAGCCGTTGAATCCCTCACCGCCGCTCGGCGAAAGGAGGCGAAGGGTGGCGTTGCTGCGCGGCGATTTCGCGCCGCCGGAGATCGTGAGCTCCGGGAGATCGCAGGGCGTGCCGCTCAGATGCAGCGTGGCCGCAGCCACCGAGCTGTCGGTTGGACGAAACTCCACGATGATCGTGCGGGATTCGTCGGCGGCGAGCGAGAACGGCGGCGGAGTGCCCCCCCAGTCCACGATCTTGAACGGCGTCCCCGCCGGAAGGTCGGCGCCCGTGACCGTCATCGCATTGCCGCGCGCGGTGATCGTGAAGCCGCGTTGTGCCTTCGTTGGGGGGGCCACCGGGCCGAACCATAGATAGTCCGGCGTCATGTCCATGCTGATGACGGCGCGCGCAGGGGCGTGGTAGACACTGCTCGCCTGGATGTTGTGCCGCGGTACGCCGAGCGTGAACGTGCGCAGTGCGCTGTTCCGGCCGCAGCCCGGCTTCGAGCGCCATGTGATCCGGCAGGGGTCGATCCCCTGCGAGCGGAGCGCGATGGACGTATAGACCGCGCGCATCTGATCCTCGTTGTTCACGTCGCCGTACCACCAGCCTCCGGTGCGCTCGGCGATGTTCTGCAGATCGACCGTCATCGGCAGTCCGATCGTGATGGTGAAGATCGAGATGTTCGCCGCGTTCGCCGCCGCCACGATCGCCTCCACATCGGGTGCGTTCTGCGGCAGACCGTCGGTGAGGAACACGATCACGCGGCGCTCGCCGGTGTTCGTCTTGCCGGCCAGCAGCGGGATGGCTCCGAGCGACGGATCCATCAGCGCCGGCATGTAGTCCGTGCCGTCGCCCGGGGAGATCAGATTGATCGCCGTCTCGAGCAGTCCCACCGATCGCGTGAATTCCTGGTTGATGTCCGGAAGATCCGAGAACGACGTTACGGCCACCTCGGTGTTCCCGATGAATCGCACCGTGTGCACGAAGGCGGAGGCGCCTCGCTTCAGCACGGCGAATCGTGAGACCCCCGGTGAGGTCTGCGCGCCCATCGAGCCGCTCCTGTCGGCAACGAGCACCGCGTGGATCGGGAGCGGCACAGCCGCCGGAGGGCATGAGATGAAGATCGAAGTGGGGTCCACCGTCTCCCCGTTTTCCGACGCGCGGAAGTCTCCCGGAGCCAGACCGCGAATCTGATCGCCGAGGACGTCCAGAGCGATGAACTCCGCCGACATGTCGGGGAAATTGTTCGCGTCGATCGAAAGCACCGATATGGATTCCTGCGCACGCAAACCGGGCTCGCTCATCAGATGAGCAAGCATGATGCATACAAACAGCGCACGATGTAGATATCGAGCCATACAGCTTTACGATGAATTCTTTGGCGAGCGCGAAGTGGACAGTTCGGCGAGGTGCGACGCGTCGGTATACGGCCCGCGCGTCGCTGCAATACGATCGCGGTTGGGCGCCGCGACTTCGAACGGCAGTAAAATGAGGAATCGGAATGTGAAATCCCATCCCAATGATTGCGGCGGCAAAAGTTCGGTGAGGAACGTTCAAAATTCGACGTTCCGGGGGGGACAAATCCGCCTCGAACATCATCGATCGTGGGCTGTATATCGGCCGGTGTACCAGCAGCCGGCTCGCGCCTCGCGTCCATGCAGGCCGAATGCCGCCGGGATATCGCCGCCCGTCGAGGAACGGGGGCGCCCGGGCTTCTCGCCGTTGCTCACCGAACCAGCAGCAACGGAATCCAAGCTCCGCCGAACGGCGTCGCGATCTCCGGACGATGCGCTCCGGCCGGCTGTGCGCCGAGATCGAGCGGCAGCGCGTGGTGCCGCGCAGCAAGGCGCGCCTCCCCGAGATCCAGCACAACCCGGACGATCAGATCGTGGAGCCGAAGGCGCACCGTCTGCTCCTCCTCGATATCGAACTCCACCGTGCCGTCGGCGCGCAACGGATGCGCCGCACCTTCGCGCCGACGATCCGCGCCGTCAACCGGGTTGCCGGCCCGCAGCCGGGGATCGCCGTGAACGCTCCGTTGATCGTGTCCGTCGTCACCGCGCTCGCATCCCATTCGAAGGCCGTGAAGCGGAGCGACGTGATGCCCCCAGGTCCGAACGGAGCCGTCGCGAAGAGCAGGGCCGGCGTGTCCCCCGCCTCGTACGTTCCCTG
>CAZJYH010000305.1:5944-6169 GCA_964549365.1 uncultured Alphaproteobacteria bacterium | reverse complement strand
CAGTCTGTTAGAACTTGGCCACCCACTCGCCAATCGCACCTCCATGCAACCCGTTCTACCCCCGCTCGGCGGCGCGGCGCTGCAGCTCCTCGTTGGAGACGTCCTCGATGTGCGTGGCGATCCACCAGATGTTCCCCGCAGCATCCTTCACACCGCAGTGGCGATCGCCGTAGAACTGGTCCGTCGGCTCCATCACAACCGTCGCCCCGGCCTCGAGTGCGCGCT
>CAZJYH010000305.1:0-5934 GCA_964549365.1 uncultured Alphaproteobacteria bacterium | reverse complement strand
CATCCTCCACGTACATGTAGAAGTTCGAGGGCATCGCCTTCCATTCGTCGCTCGCGGCGCCGAGCATGATCACCGATTCGCCGATCCGCACCTCGGCGTGGCCGATCGATCCGTCCGGCAGTTCCATCGCGTAGCTCACCTGCGCGTCGAACGTCCGCTTCAGAAACTCGATCACCTCCGCGATGTTGTTGATCGTCAGATACGGGATCACCGGCGGATATCCCTCGGGTATCGGCTTGACGTTGTCTGCCATCGTCTGTTCTCCTGATTTGATGTCGTCGGAAGGGAATCCCGTGTGATGGGATCGTTTCGGCGCGAAGCTACGCCGGGGAAGCGGTGGGAGTATTGGACGAAATTGACCGGCCCGGGCACGCGGCACGATCAAACGGCGAGCGGCACGTGGTTGAGATGCTCGCCGCGCTGCAGCATGTAGGCCGACGGGTTCAGCCCGGAGAAGGCGCGAAAGTCGCGGATGAAATGGGATTGATCGTAGTAGCCGCACGCGAGGGCAACATCCGCCCACTCGAAGCACGCACCGTGACCTATGCGTTGCAGCACCTGTTGAAAACGAAGCACGCGGCAGAAGAGCTTCGGCGTAAGCCCCACCTGCCGACGAAACAGCTCGATGAACCGGCGGTCGCTGTAGCCGACGGCATCTGCCACCCGCCCGATGGACTCCATCCCCGGCTCCGCGGCGAACCTCCGCAGCGCGTACCGCACCGCCGGGTGCCCGTCGAGCCGCCCGCGCGACGCCGCCAACAGGGCGCGCTCCATCAGCGCGAACATCTCTCCGGGCGATCGCGCACCAAGCAGTTGCTCGCGCAGGTCGTCCGCCGCGCTTCCCCATACCGCCGAGAGTTCAAGATGGGAGTTGTGGGTTTCGCTCACCGGCACGCCGAGGAACGGCCAGGCGCCCCCCGGCTTGAAGTGGACCCCGGCGATCCGCTCGTTCGGAACGGCGTCGATCACGAAGTAATCGGAATGGACACCACAGACGAGCGGGCCACGGTACGCCTCGAATCGCGCCGTGTCGTCGCCGTCGTACACGCGCACCCGCTCCTCGTTCAGGTCGATCACCAGTTCCACCGTCCCGGTCGGCAACAGGCGTTCGAGCCGGGGCTCGGTGTCGGAGCCCTCGAAGTACCAGAACAGCGCGATGTATTCACCGAGCGGACCGGACGGTATGTGCCGATGAAAGCGCTGCATGGGCCTCAGGCTTCGGCCGTGCTGGTGTGCGCCGCCGCGGCCGCACGCGTCGCCTCGCAGGCTGCCGGCCCGGCCTGGATCGGAAGGCCCGCCCCCTCCCACGCCGCCAGGCCGCCGCGAAGATCGCGCACGTCCCGAACGCCCGCGCGCTTCAGCAGGCCCGCCGCCATCGCCGAACGATACCCGCCGGCGCATTGCACAACAACCGGGCGGCCGTCGGCAACCAGCGAGCCCGCGTAGTCCTCGATCTGGCTCAGCGTCACGAACTCGGTCCCCGGAATGAACTTCGAAGCGCGCTCCCCCTCGCGCCGCACATCGATCACGATGGCGTGATGCTCGCGCGCCATCTCCTCGCGCAGCTCGGCGGGCTCCAGGCGCTCGAAGCGATCGACATCGCCGCCTGCCTCGCGCCATGCCTCGAACCCGCCGGCCAGATACCCCACGATGTTGTCGTAGCCGACGCGGGCGCAGCGCATCATCGTCTCCTCCTCGTGCCCTGCCTCGGCAACGATCACCAGCGGCTCATGAATCGGCAGCAGCGTGCCGAGCCACGTGGCGAACTGTCCGCCGAGGCCGATGTTGACCGCGCGGGGAATGAACCCGGCGGCGAAGCTCTCGGCGTCGCGCGTGTCGAGCAGGATCGCCCCCCACCCCATCTCGACCCGCAGTTCCTCCGGCGTGAGCGGACGGGCGCGGGCGATCACGTCCTCCAGTGCGGGGGCCCCCGAGCGGTTGATCTTCGCGTCGCTGAGGAAATAGGCCGGGGCCTCCGGCTGCCCCTCGGTCACCACGCGGATGAACTCCTCACGCGTCATCGGCTGCAGCGCGTAGTTGCCGAGCTTCTCGGCGCCGAGCGTGGAAAACTCCACGTCGCGCAGGGACTTGCCGCACGACGAGCCGGCCCCGTGTGCCGGGTAGATCCGGGTCTCGTCCGGCATGGTCATGATCTTCTCGTGGAGCGAATCGTACAGCATCCCCCCCAGCTCCTCCTTTGTGATGCCGACCGCGCCGAGCAGGTCCGGCCGCCCCACATCGCCGGCGAAGAGCGTGTCGCCGGTGAAGAGTGAGATGGGGGCGCTCGCATGCTCGGAGACGGCGATCGTGATCCCCTCCGGCGTGTGGCCGGGGGTTTCGAGGAATCGCATCGTGGCATCGCCGAGCATCAGCTTCTCCCCGTCGCGCACGGCGTGGTGCGGGAAGTTGGCCTCCGCGCGATGCCCGATCAGCACGGTCGCGCCGGTCCGCTCGGCAAGCTCAAGGTGGCCGCTGACGAAGTCCGCGTGCAGATGCGTCTCGATCACATACTTCAGCGCCAGCCCATGGCGCTCGAGGTAGTCCAGATAAATCTGCACGTCGCGCTGCGGATCGACAACGGCGGCCTCGCCGTTGGAGGCGATCAGGTAGGAAGCATGTGAGAGACAGGCGAGATAGAAGCGTTCGATCGTCATCGGTAGTACAGGAAGTCGTGCCGCATGCGGCATCATCGAAAGGAGTGCTGACCGGCGCCGGGGACGGGCGCGATCATCGAGGGTTTCTCGCCCACGATCATGGAGGATCGGGGACGCGGGGAAGACGGATCAAGTTAGCAATTGCGTGTTGTTCGGCCATCGCCGGCGCACGTAAAGGTACCGGGTCAGTTTGGCCGAGCATGTACCCTCAGAGCCGGAATGTCATTCTGACGCTGAGCGGAGCGAAGCGGAAGACCCAAAGGGCTGCGGAGCGCATCTCGCAATGTCGGTTGGTACCGCGAGATCCTTCGCCTTCGGCTGTTCATGACAACGCTGCGTAGGTCGGTTCCTTTCGCCCTTCCAGGGCTGGGCTCTGGTCTCGCGTTCGCTCCCAAGGGCTCACGCCCTTGGCTATACCCTTTCGCCCTTCCAGGGCGAGTAACGACGAAGCACGTGGTCATTGCCAGGGCATGCCGCGACGACGACGGGGTGCGGGATCTCGGGATGACCCGTCGGGGATCTCTGCAGCCGGATTCATCAACGCAATCTGACCCACTACCCACGCAAACTTGAGCAGCCCTCTACCCGCTTCGATTTCGTATGTTGCATGCGGTCGGCTTCGCTCTCCCCCGCGATATCGCCGCCGCCGAGGAACGCCATCACAATTTCAAGTATTCCGTCCGTCTCTCCAGGGCATGCCGCTCCATGCGCCCCGTCATGGAGTGCGTTCCGGCCATGCCACACGCGGAGGATCACCACAACCCATCACCACAACGGAGCCATACCATCATGAGCACCATCACACTCTGCATGATCGTCAGGAACGAGGAGGAAGTGCTCGCCCGCTGCCTCGCGTCGGTGCGCGAGCTGGTCGACGAGATCATCATCGTGGACACGGGATCGACCGACGCCACCGTCGCGATCGCCCGCGACTTCGGGGCGGCCGTGCATCACTTCGAGTGGATCGACGACTTCGCCGCCGCACGCAACTACTCCTTCAGCTTCGCCACCTCCGAGTACATCCTCTGGCTCGACGCCGACGACGTGGTGGAGCCGGACCAACTAGCCGGGCTGCTCGCGCTGAAGACGCGCCTGCGCAAGGACGCCTACTACCTGCAGTACGACTACGCGCAGGACGCCTCCGGGCGTTCGCTCTGCACGTTCTACCGCGAGCGGATCGTCCGCCGTGCGGCCGGCATCCGGTGGCAGTACCCGATCCATGAGTGCCTGGGCGTCGGGAGCGGGCACAGCAGCGAACGGGTCGAGATCGCGATCCGGCATGCGCGAACCGAGGCGGGCGCCCTCGCCGACGAGCACCGCAACCTGCGCATCCTCGAGCGCGCGATCGCCCGGGAGGAATACGCCTCGAACGCGCGCATCCGGTACTACCTCGGCAAGGAGTATCTGGACGGCGGGCGTCCGGCCGAGGCGATCGAGCATCTCCGCCGGTTCCTTGCGATGCCCGACGGATGGGTCGAGGACAGGATCGGCGCGCAGCAACGGATCGCCCGCGCATACCGGGACCTCGCTCGCCTGCATCCGGAGGAGGCGGAACGATACACCGCGCTTGCCCGCGCCGAAGCGAAGCGGGCCCGCGCGATGGACAGCCGATGGGCCGAGCCCCACTTCCTTCTCGGGGAGATCGCGTTCGACGAGGGGGACTACGAGGAGGCGACGTTCTGGTTCGAGATGTGCCGACGCGGTGTTCCCCCGGTGCTCAGCCCGGTGAACCTCTACTGCTACAACGCCGGGCCCGCCGTGCAGCTCTGTCTGTGCCATGCGCGGCTCGGGAACACGGAGCGGGCGCAGGAGTTCAACGACGAGGCGCTCCTGTATTATCCGAACGATCCGAACCTGCTCGGCAACCGCGCGAGCTTCGCCACCGCGATCGAGCGCCGCCGGCTGGAACGCGAGGCGACGGAGCGTATGGAGATGGCGGCGACGGATGCCGTGAGCGGCGCGCGGCCCACAACGGCGTACGCTGCGCGGATCGACGATCGCCCGCTGCTGGTGATCCACACCGGCGCGGCGTACGAGCCGTGGACATCGGCGAACCTGAACACCGGCATCGGCGGCGCGGAGACGGCAGCGGCGCGGCTGGCGGAGGAGCTGGAGCGGCTGGGGAATCGCGTGGTGGTCTTCAGCAGTTGCGACGGCCTGGAGGGGATCTACAACGGCGTGGAGTATCTGGACTACGGAAGCTTCGACCGCTTCGCGCGCGAGCAGGCGATCGACGTCTGCATCCTCTCGCGCTACGCGTCGCTGCTGCCCACACCGATCAACGCGGCGCAGCGCTACCTGTGGCTGCACGACGTGACCGCCGCCGGCACGCCGCTCGGCGCGGGGGATCTGGTGCGCGAGCATCTCGAGGCGATCGACGGCATCGTCTGCCTCAGCCCGTGGCATCGCGAGAGCGTGATGCACGCGCATGGAATCACCGGGGAGAAGATCGCGGTGATCGGCAACGGCGTGGACGCCGCGCGGTTCAGCAACGCCGCCGCGCGCGAGGTGGAGCGGGTCGCGAACCGGTGCATCTACGCGTCGAGCCCCGATCGTGGCCTTCAGGCGCTGCTGGAGATGTTCCCGCTGCTGCGCGAGCTGCTCCCCGGCGCCGAGCTGCACGTCTACGGCGGCTTCGAGACGCTCGACGCACGCATCGCCCGCCGCGACGACGGGGGTGCGCTCCGCTCCCGGCGCGATGCGCTGTACGAGGCGATGCAACAGCCGGGCGTCTTCCATCACGGGCGCGTCGGCCAGGCGGAGCTGGCCCGCGAGTTCCTGCGCTGCGACCTCTGGTTCCACCCGACGAGCACGGCCGAGACGTACTGCATCACCGCGCTGGAGGCGCAGATGGGGGGCGCGATCCCCGTGAGCACGCGGCTGGGGGCGCTGGAGACCACGGTTGCCGATCGGGGCATCCTGATCGACGGGGCACCGGGGAGCGCGGCGTACACCGTGGCGGCGCTCGGCGCGATCGCGGAGCTGCAGCGCGATCCGCACCGGAAGGAGGAGCTTCGCGCGCGGGCGCGCGCCTGGGCGAGCGAGCAGACGTGGAGGGCGCGGGCCGTGGAGTGGATGGGGTTGGTTGGGGGGTAGGGATGTGGGGGCGATTCGACTATGTTCAAGCGTCTTGTGGTAAGAAACTGTCCGGGCCTTTGCGAGGAGTCGCCCGTCCCGATGCGTCGGGACGGGCGACGACGTAGCCATCTCGCCGGGCTCGCGGTGGAGCCAGCGCCTACCGTTTCAATTGTTCTATTAGTATCAGCGCTTGCCGCACAAG
>CAZJYH010000304.1:0-6178 GCA_964549365.1 uncultured Alphaproteobacteria bacterium | reverse complement strand
ATACGTGGATGAGGGGCTACGGTTACGACTTCCTCGCCACCCTGCACGCGGTGACGGTGATCTTCACGCTGCTGTGGCTTCCGTTCGGGAAGTTCTTCCACATCTTCCAGCGCCCGGCACAGCTGGGCGTGGCGTTCTACCGAGAGGTGGGCGAACGCGAGGGGATGGCGCGCTGCAAACGCTGCGATGCCGAGTTCGCGTCGGCGATGCACGTGGAGGATCTGATCGCGGTGGAGGCACGGCTCGGGTTCGACTATGCCGTCGACGACGATCGTGTCGGCCACTACCAGCGCATCTGCCCCGCGTGCCGGAGACGCATGGCGGCGCTGGCGCAGGGTCGAATGTGGGGCGACGGCGCCTCAGATGTACCACCAACTTCCAGGCCCTGACATGGCATCGATCCCGACAACGGCACACGCCATGGCCGAGCGATTCGGCCCGCACCTCGCCGAGGCGAACCGCGCGCGGATGGATGCCTCGAGCGCTCCGGACAAGCTCGTGAAGACCCACTGCTGTTTCTGCGGACAGCAGTGCGGCATCCAGTTGAAGGTGAAGGAGAACGTGGTGGTGGGCTTCGAACCGTGGATGGAGTTTCCGTTCAACCACGGCAAGCTTTGCCCGAAGGGGGTGAAGCGGTACCTGCAGGGGGCGCACCCGGACCGCCTGCTGCACGCCTACCGGCGCGACCCCTCGGCGCCCGGCGGGTTCCGCGAGATGGAGTACGACGCGGCCGTCGCGCGTGTGGCATCGGAGATCGCGCGCATCCAGGCCGAGCACGGCAACGACGCCTTCGCGGTGCTGAGCGGCGCCAGCCTCACCACCGAGAAGACCTACCTGATGGGGAAGTTCGCGCACGCATGCCTGCGCACGAGCAACATCGATTACAACGGCCGCCTCTGCATGGTCAGCGCCGGGGCCGCCAACAAGAAGGCGTTCGGGGTGGACAGGGCCGCGAATCCCTGGACCGATATCCTCGAGGCGGAGGTGGTCTGGATTGCCGGGGCCAACATCGGCGAATGCGCACCGATCACCACGGACTACGTGTGGCAGGCGCGCGAGCGCGGCGCGAAGATCATCGTGACCGACCCGCGCGTGACGCCGATCGCGCGCACGTGCGACCTGTTCCTGCCGATCAAGCCCGGCCGCGACATCGCGCTCTTCAACGGTCTGCTGCACCTGATGATCCGTAACGGGTGGATCGACCGCGCGTTCATCGACCGGCACACGGTCGGCTTCGACGCGCTGGCCGAGAGCGTGGAGATCTGGACGCCCGGCGAGACTGCGCGCGTTACCGGCATCGCCGAACGGTTGATCCACCGGGCGGCCGAGATGTGGGGAACGGCGCGCACCAGCTTCCTGATGCACGCGCGCGGGATCGAGCATCACAGCCACGGTGTGCAGAACGTCCTCGGCGCCATCAACATGGTGCTCGCCTCCGGCCGCATCGGCAGGCCGGGGTGTGGCTACGCGACGATCACCGGACAGGGGAACGGCCAGGGGGGGCGCGAACATGGGCAGAAGTGCGATCAGCTTCCCGGCGGCCGTGATCTCGCGAACCCGGAGCATCGCGCCCACATCGCGTCGGTGTGGGGGATGCGGCCGGAGGAGCTGCCGCAACCGGGCGTCGACGCCTACGAGATCTTTCGCCGCATCGATCGCGGCGAGGTGAAGGGGCTGTTGAGCATCTGCTTCAATCCGGTGGTGTCGCTGCCGGACAACGCGTTCGTGCGCCGCATGATGGAGCGCCTGGAGTTCTACGTGGCCATCGACTTCTTCCTCAACGAGTCCGCGCACTACGCCGACATCGTGCTCCCCGGATCGCTGCACGAGGAGGACGAGGGGACGGTGACGCAACTGGAGGGGCGCGTGATCAAGATCAACAAGGCGGTGGATCCCCCCGGCGACGCGCGCCAGGACTGGCGCATCATCCAGGACATCGCGAGCGCGCTCGGCCGCGAGGACGGCATGCGATTCGAGAGCCCGCGCGAGATCTTCGACGAGCTGCGCACCGCCTCGCGCGGCGGCATCTGCGATTACTCGGGGATCACCTACGAGAAGATCGAGCGGCAGTTCGGGGTCTTCTGGCCCTGCCCGTCGGAGGATCATCCGGGCACGCCGCGCCTGTTCGAGGAGGGATCCTGGAATCCGATCGCGAAGGGGAGCGGACCGTTCTACTTCCCGGACGGCCGCGCGCGCTTCAACGTGGCGCCGTACACGCCCCCGACCGAGGATGTGGACGCCGAGTATCCGATCATCCTGACGACGGGCCGCGTGGTGAGCCACTTCCTCTCCGGAACGCAGACGCGACGGATCGGCCCGCTCACCCGGCAGTACCCGGAGCCGCGCGTGGAGATGCACCCACGGCCGGCCGCCGAGCTCGGCCTTGCCGACGGTGAGTGGGTGGATGTGGAGTCGCGCCGGGGAACGGTCACGCTGCGTCTGCAGATCGTGGCCACGATCCGCCCGGACACGGTGTTCGTTCCGTACCACTGGGCCGGGCCGCGGAGCATCAACCAGTTGACGATCGCCGCGCAGGACCCGATATCGAAGATTCCCGAATACAAGGTCTGCGCGGTACGGGTGCGCCGCGCGGCCGGTCCGCCGGCGTATGCGCTGGAGCTGCCGCAGGCGTCCGACAACGGCACGGGGAGCCACGATACCGGGAGCGCGACATGACCAACGCCACCATCGAGATGGAGTTCTTCATCGATCCGCACCGCTGCATCGGCTGCCAGGCCTGCGTGCAGGCGTGCTCCGAGTGCGACACGCACAAGGGGGAGTCGATGATTCATCTGGAATACGTGGACCGCGCAACCAGCACGCAGACCGCGCCGGTGGTCTGCATGCACTGCGACGACCCGACGTGCGCCGAGGTCTGCCCTGCCGACGCGATCAAGCGCACCGCCGACGGCGTGGTGCAGACCGCGCGCAAGCCGCGCTGCATCGCCTGCAGCAACTGCGTGCTCGCCTGCCCGTTCGGCGTGCCCAAGATGAAGGCGGAGCTGAACCTGATGATGAAGTGCGACATGTGCTACGACCGCACCTCGGTCGGTCTGAAGCCGATGTGCGCCACGGTGTGCCCAAGCCAGGCGCTCCTGTTCACGACCCGTGAGGAGGCGCTGCGATTGCGTCCGGCATCGGAGCCGGTCAACACGTTTCGCTTCGGGCACCAGACGATCACCACAAAGGTGATGATGATGACGCCGCGGAACGCGGGCGGCGCCGTCGACGTCACGGCAGCGCCTGCATCGGCGCCGACCGCCTCCGGGCCGACCGCCCCGGTCGGCATCTCCATTCCCTATGACCCGATACTCGATGGACTCGACACCAACTCTTGAGCGGCCCGCGGTGGATGCGGCCGCGAAGTCGCCGCGCTGGCGCCGCGACTTCCCGATCGACTGGGAACAGGATGACGCCGTGGCACGCCGCGACTTCACCAAGTTCCTCGTGCTGACGAGCCTCGCGTTCGTCTGCGGGCAGGTCTGGATCCTCGCGCAGACGCTGCTGGGGCGTCGCCCGCGGCGCATGCCGGAACTGGCGGTCGCGCGGGCGGCGGCGGTCCCCGAGCATGGCGTGGTCACGTTCAACTATCCGAACGAGCACGACAACTGCGTGCTTGTGCGAACGGGCCCCTCGTCGTTCGTGGCGTACGACCAGAAGTGCACCCACCTCTCCTGCCCGGTGCGTCCGGTGCCGGAGGCCGGTGTGCTCGAGTGCCCGTGCCACGACGGCATCTTCGATCTGGCCACCGGCCGGCCGCTCAGCGGCCCTCCGCGCCGCCCGCTGCCGATCGTGCAACTCCGCATCGAGGAGGGGGTGATCTATGCCACCGGCATTCAGGAGCGGAGCTGATGACACATCACCCAACGCCTCGGCGCGGCAGCAGGCCGGCGATCGTTCACGCAGCGCTCTGGATGATCCTGCTGCTGGTGGTGCTGCAGCTCTGGCTGCTGACCGCGACGATGAACGCATTCCTGGGCGGCGACACCACGGTGCCGCTGCCGGCCGCGATCGCAAGCGCCGCCTGCCTCGCGCTTTGCGCACTGCTGCTGCGATACTCGCGGCAGGGGCGATGATCGCCGCGCGGGCACGCGACGCGACTCCTCACGTTCACTATTCACATACCGGCACTATTCACATACTGGGTGACGCACATGAAGAACGATGCAATGTCCACCCCCGGAACAACGGCATGGACGCCGACGGGATCGCCGGAGCAACTCACGCTCGGCACCGGCGCGTTCACCGTCTGCTTCGCCGTCTTCGGTTCCATCTCGGCGATGATGCCGATCCTCAAAGGCCGGCTGCACCTCTCACCGATGGAGGTGAGCATCGCGCTGGCGATGCCGGTGCTGCTCGGGAGCCTGGGGCGGATTCCGCTCGGCATCCTCACCGACCGCCACGGCGGTCGCCGCATGTTCATCATCGTGATGGCGAGCGCCGTGGTGGCGGGGATCGCGGCGGGCTTCGCGGATTCGTACGGCGCGCTGCTCGCGGCCGGGTTCTTCGTGGGCATCGGCCTGGCCAGCTTCTCGGTGGGCGCCGGGTTCGTCAGCCCCTGGCATCCGGGCAAGCGCGAGGTGACCGCGCTCGGCATCTACGGCGCCGGGAACGTGGGGCAATCGCTCGCGGCCTACGGCGCGCCGGTGATCGTGGCCGCGCTCGGCTACTCGTGGGGCTTCCACGCATATGCGCTGCTCGCCGCAGTGTGGCTGCTGATCTTCATCCTGCGGGCGCAGGACGCTCCGGTGCGCAGGGCTCCGGTCTCACTCGGCGCCACGCTGGCCTTGCTGCGACAGCCGCGCAGCTGGGCGCTCTCCGCGTTCTACTTTCTCACCTTCGGCGGCTTCGTTGCGATGAGCATCTACCTGCCCACGCTTCTGACCGATCAGTTCCAACTGGCCGCGGGAGATGCGGGCCGGCGCACGGCCGGCTTCGTGCTGCTCGCCACGGCGATGCGCCCCGTCGGCGGCATGCTCGCCGACAAGATCGGCGGACGTCGCGTGTTGAACCTGGTCTTCCCCGTCACCGCGCTCTTCGCATTGCTGATGATCAGCACGTCGATCGTCCCGTTCACGATCGGCGCGCTCGGCGTGGCGTTTGCGATCGGGGTGGGCAACGGCGCCGTGCTGAAGCTGGCGCCGGAGTATTTCCCGACGAGCGTCGGCGCGATCACCGGGCTCGTGGGGGCCGCCGGAGGGCTGGGCGGTTTTTTCCCGCCGCTCGTGCTGGGCGTGATGCGCGGCAACATGGGCTCCTACGCGCCGGGCTTCGTGCTCCTCTGCGCGGTGGCGCTGGGCTGCTTCTGGATATGTCTCCGGCTCGGCCGAGGTGATGCCGATCGGGGCGGCCTTGCGGTGAAGGCGGCGTAGGGGCCGAGGACGTTTCAATGCCGCGTACAAAACGCCGAGGCGGCAGCCGCAAGCATTGAACGCCATCGCCCGGATGCAACGCTCGGCGCTGCATCCGGGCGGGCATCCGCATCGCGCCGCGACATCACCACACCCTGGAATTGTATATCTCACCGCGCGATCCTATCGCTGCATCGGTCCTCGCCTCTCCCCCGCTCCACTCGATTACTCGGCACCGACACACGCAGATCCCGATGGAAGGAATGAACTGGAAGTTCCCGCGCGACACGAGCACGTTCCTGCGCGAGCATGCGATCCTCGAAGCCCCGCGGCATGCCGCGGGGCCGCCGGGGCAGGGGAGCGTGGAGTTCGATCTGCAGCCGATCGGGGCGCATCGGCGACTTCGCGAATCGTGGGAAGGCCGCCGGATGCCAGATCCGCATCGTGCCGAGCGTGCCCCGCTACTTCGGCACCAACCATCCGCTGGTGATGCACATCGCCGGCGACATGAAGCCGCGCGACAGCCCGACGAACGCGATCGCCCGGCGCAACCCGCGGGCACGGCTGCACCTGAGCGCGGTGCAGTTTCAGATGTCGCGCGCGCTCTCCTCCTCGAAGATCGGGCAGCATGGGTATGATGGGGAGATGGCGAACGTGGTGGGGTTCATCCGCCGGTTTCAGTGGCGGTTCCGGGCACGGCAGGTCGACGGCGAGCACCGGACCATCACGCGGGTGTGGCAGTTATAGGCGGGCACAATGCTCCCAACGAATCAGGCGCAGGCCTTGTAGGCGCAGGTCTTGTAGGCGCAGGTCTTGTAGGCGCAGGT
>CAZJYH010000303.1:5269-6179 GCA_964549365.1 uncultured Alphaproteobacteria bacterium | reverse complement strand
GCCGGTACGCGGATCGGTGATGAGACACGCGTTGACGCAGCACTGCCACACCGGGCCGATGTTGTTCATGCATGGCGTGTCCGCCGCGTTGAACCAGTGCACATTGCCACACAGATCCTTCAGGCCGATGCCGTAGATATCCTTACACGCCAACGTCGAGAGCGTCCCCGGCTGATACGTTTTGCACGTCTCGTTCCCCGCCGCGTCCAGCGTGCAGACCGTCACACCACATCCAACCGCCCCCACCCGGATGTAGTAGTTGTCGCATGGACATGAGAACATCTGCGCCGCTGCCGTGCTCGAGGCCAGGCTGAGAAGCGCCGCAACGATCACCGTCGCAAGACCGAACCAACGTTCTGTATTCCCCGTATTCATTGCATCCTCCTGTTGTTACACAGTTGTAGAAGAGACTCGTCGTATTCACCGCATCCGTTGCTCTGCTCCGAGCACCACGACGCGGCGTGCGGGAGACAATGCGCCCATATACACCGGAGCCGTGTGTGTCCTGTTTGAGGAGCGTCAGCCGCACCCGGGACACGCCTCGCGCCCCGACGCCGGCACGATGCTCACCACCACGCAGCCGCTGTCATCACCGGTCAGGTGTACATCCACGCAGCAACCGTTCGTCATCGGCACGTTGAAGATCGACGTTGGGCCTTCGTAACTGAACGCACGCAGGTTGCCGTTGCAGTCGCGAACGCCCAGGGTCATCCAATCGACGCAGTTCACCTGTTTCGTCGAGCCAGGCAAACGTATCTCGCAGGTCGGGTTGATGTCGGGGTCCGCGGCGGTCGAGTAGCAGACCGTCACCTTGCAGCCCACGAGGGCCGAGACCTGAAAGGTTACGTGATCGCACAGGCAGGCGCCCGGCTGCGCAGCGAGGCGCGAACCCGCGGCCAGGCCAACCCCG
>CAZJYH010000303.1:0-5259 GCA_964549365.1 uncultured Alphaproteobacteria bacterium | reverse complement strand
TGCTGATTCATATGAGTGTTGGGTGAAATTCATCGAAGCACGCCCACGATCGGTTGCCGCAAGGCGGTTGCCGCGGACGTGCTTCGATGGCATCATCTCCTCATCGGCGACCGGGCGGAATCATCGGCCCGTCGCGATGGCGGCCCGCCTGCTACGGGCAGACGTCCGTGGCACAGGGGATGCCGCTGATCTCGAAGCGCAGACAGCCGGCCGCGTCGGCGGAAATGCAGGCGCGTGCGCAGCAGGTGGCCGTGACCTTGAAGTTCGTGCAACGAGCCACCGAGGGATCGAGCAGATCGAATGTGGTGCCGTCGCAGCGCTCCACCAGGATCACCTGCCCGGTGAAGCACGGGATGCTCAGCTTGGTTCCGGGGGCGTAGTAGTTGCAGGTGATCGGCCCGAGCGGCGAGACGCCCCAGCAGAGCTTGACCTTGCAGTCGAGATCGCTGTTGACGGCCAGAATGTAGTTGCTGCAGGGGCAGAGCGCCTGCGCGCCGGCCTTGCCGGGCCCGGCGAACAGCACAACCAGCGCCGTCAGAGCGGCCGCAAGGAAGAAGCGACGGTGACGATTGTAGTGAACGGTCATGATGTACTCCATGGAGATGTTTGTATCCCGTCGTGCGGGATGGTGTTGAGTGAATCGCTGAGTCGAACGGTCATGTACCCGGCACCCGCCGCGACATCGGCCCGCGGGCAGGCGAACATTGTCCCATACGGCCGGCGCCGGGCTCACAACACGGCCGCTACTGGCACACGCACTTCTTCTCGGACGGGTTGATATCCAACAGCAGGCATCCATCCGCATCCTTCGTCAGACACGCATCGACGCAGCACCCGACATCGGCCGGGAAGTTGTACAGGCAACCGTCGGGGCCGAGCAGGTTCTTATGATTCTGGCAATCGACAACGGTCACCACCGTTCCCTTCTCGCATTCCAACTGAACCTCCTCACCAGGGGCGACCGTTGTGCCGTAGTTGATCGGATGGCTCGGGTACAGGAACACCACGGTGGTGGATTGCGCGAATGCATGCGACGAGGCGAACAACGCGACGGCGAGGAACGCGAACAGCGCAACGCATCGCCGCGCCGATGAGATGGGAACAAGCTTCATGGACGATCTCCGAAATTGGGTTACGAGTGAGCTGATGCATGATCGCCGACGCCGATCGGCGCCGGCAACCATGCATTGAATCAGGGCATCAACGAAACTGCCCCGGCCATCAGAGGCAGGGGCAGACATCGAGTATGCTGGGCGTTATGGAAACAAGCGCCGGACATCCGTTGCCGACGCGACAGACATCGACGGTACAACAGCCCGGTCCGGCGCCGATGCCGCGCACGCACTGCGCGGAGAACGGATCGAACGCCACCAGGCGATTGTGACAGTCGCGAATGTAGTACAGGGCGCCCGGGACGCACTGCGCCGACACCGAACTCCCCGGCGCGATCGTCGTGCAGGTGATGGCGTTGCCGATCACGGTGCACACGGTCACCTTGCAACGCACCGAGGCATCCACCGTGAGAACGATGGAACTGCACGGACAGACGTTGTCGTCCTGGGCATGCACGAACGCCGACGGCGCCGATGCCGCCACGAAGACGACGCAGATAATCGGTGCCAGTGCACGAAGTATTGCGCTGAGACGATGAAACATGACGACCTCCTCGGTTGGGTTTGTCGTGATTGTGAGAAGTAGCGTCCGGACAGTGGAAGGCCGGATTGAGCGGCCCTATCGGCACGGACAATCGACGGTCGGCGGCTTGACAACCACCGTGTAGCATCCCTCCGCCGCCTCCTGAAGGCAGACGTCGGTGCAGCAGCCGTCCTCGAGCACCACGCTCACGCATCGGTTGACCCGCAACGGGTGCAGAAGCCCCATGCAATCCTGCACGTTGATGATCTGCCCCGCCTCACACGGAAAACTCCCTGGGCTGTTCGCCGGAACGGTGACGATCTTCTCGCTCTTCCCCTGGAGTATCAGCGTGAGGGCACAGTGCGCGTCGTTGGTCACGTTCACGTTCGGACAGATGCACGGTCCGGGCTGCGCGGCCGCTCGCTCAAATGTGAGCACCGCGATCACCGCTACGATCGAAGCGGCAATCAATGCTCGACGGATCGAATGCGTTGGAACTTTCATTTCGACATCCTCCGGGATTTTTGATGTCATGCAAATTGAGATAATGAAATCATTTACGGGAGTACATGCTTGTGTACCCCATGCAATTTGTCTCGCGAAAATCATGCACAAATGGACGAGGCGCGAGCGAGCATTGCTCCCCGCGCCTCGGATATTCGTTGCACCACGGATGTCCCGTCCGCGAAACCTCGTTATCGGGCCGATGCATCCGTCAGCATTTCTTGCACGTCTGGGTCGGACCGATCTTCACGTACGGGCATCCCTTCTCATCGTATCCGACGCACGCGTCGACGCAGCAGCCGCCTCCAACGCAGATGCAGTATGCGCAATTGTCCTTGTCATTGTTGATCTCGACGATATTGCCGTAGCAGTCGACGATATAGATGATCGCCTGCTCATGGCACTTGAAGTACTCGGTGGAGCCGCCGGCAACGGTGATGCACTGGGTCCCCTCGGCGTCTTTTATGCAGACCTCGAACTTGCAGTCCACCTTTCCAACGTAGATCGTGCCGACATCGCATTTACACGGGATCACGCCCTGTGCCGTCGCCATGGTCGTCATGGCGGTCGACATCAGGAACGTGAACACTCCTGCGAGCAGCAACGACCTCAAGAGAATTGCTCTCTGTGTCATTGTGGTCTCTCGGTTTGGTTACTGGGTAATGGTCCACATCGTCGCAGGCGATGCTCGCGATGCCTCACGGCCTCGGGCCGCGCATGTCCCGGCGTGGTCCTCGGCGTGCCGGCCTCGGCGGTCATCGATTGCGGTGAATGAGGACCGTGGATGAACGTTCTCAAGCAGACGGCGAGCCGCACGGCTCAGCAATCCGGTTGCGGGCACGGCGCGTTCGTCACGGTAACGTTGAGGCACTTGCCGACCTGGACCATGCACGCCCCTACACAGCATCCCCTTGCGATCTGCGCCGTGGCACAGCCGATCACCGGAATCGCCGCCCCCCGACCGTTGCAGCCGATCACCGATACGGTCTGATTGGGGAAGCACGGGATCGACCCTGAGGTTCCCGGCGCGAACGTCCGGCAGATGACCGGCCCGCTCGGCGTTGTCTTCTCCATGGATTGGCATGAATTGCGCGCACCCACCATACACAGTGGGCGTGTCGTGGACCTATCAGCAGCCGAGGCATTTGCCGATATGGCGCCGCACGCGAATTTCCGCGCAGCCGTTCACATCCTGCGTAATGCACGCATCGACACAGCAGCCGATCGCAAGGGGGATCCCGAAAAAGCAGGCAGGCCCTCCGGGCTCGAACGTGTAGCTGTTCCCCTGGCAGTCGGTCAACGACACCTTTAGATCCTCGCAGCACGCGATCGTTCCGCTCGTGCCCGGCGCAACCGTCACGGGCGCAAACTTGCACAGCGGCGCCTGCGCATAGAACGTGACCGAGCAGGGAACGTCCGCGGCAACCGTGGCGGTCACGACGTCGCAGACGCATGGCTTGAGCTGCGCTGATGCGCTCGTTACGACGCAGCAAAAGAGTGCGATCACGGCAGCGAACAGCGCCGGACGCACACACTGATTCAAGGCATAAATCATTCCTTCTCTCCTGAACAAGTCCGTTGGTTGATGTTCGGCACATCCATTCCGAGCGGCCGCGTCGATGTGGTCGACCCGCCATCCCCGGCGTTCGGTGCCATGAGATTCCATGATGGGGAATGCGCGCGATATGCCCCGCCTTCAGCCTGTACGCTCAGGACGTGACGACCGACGTGCCGGGGCACCTCGCGCGCATCCGCGTCCGTCGTTCAGCGAAATGCGTCAAGCCCGTTCGTCACACGTCGCCTCATCGACAGCGACAGGACAGAATCGGCGAGGGGGTGATGTCCAGCAGCAAGCAGCCGTCATCGAGCTTCGTCAGACACGCGCTGATGCAGCAGAAATCCGTCACGGGGAGCGCGCCGATGCAACCGCGCACGGGATCGATCAACTGCTTCTGATTGTGGCAATCGACGATGGCGATGTCCATCAGATCCTCGCATTCGATCTGATACTTGTTTCCGGATTCGAACGTGAAGCAGCGATCGCTGGTCGCGCTCAGGAAGCAGACATCGATCTTCTTGGTGCAGAGGTCGTTCACGCGCACGGTGATGTACTTGCAGGCGCACTTGTCGATGAGTTGCGCCGAAGCCGTCGCGTTGAGGGTTACCAGAGCGATCACGGCGATCGCCGCGACGACGAGTGGTCGGAAATGTCGGTTGATCATTGCGGATTCTCCTCCAATTAGGGATTGATGTGGGGTTGAGACGGAAACGAAGCAGCCCTCGAGAGATCCCGAGGGCAGCAATTGAACATCGACGCTTCAATATGGGGAACGGGGCAACGAGCAAGCGATTGAACCGCACTCGTGCCCGTGGTACAACAACAACCGGCCGCGTCGACCGCCCTCGCGGCGCCCGACGACAACGTACCCCGGCAATGTTGCTCCCACGGCAGGAGCGCGAACGCCGCCTCCCGGATCGTCCACAAGGAAGTCGATCGCCCGATTCGATTCAACGAAGCGGGCAGGAGCATCGAGAAGCAAAAATCCGCGATCGTGATGTTCATGGACGAAATGCGACCACATGGTGCGGTCGTATTTCCAAATTCGCACAATCCCCCCGCCGGGGGGAGTACATGCTTGTGTACCCTCCCCGCAAAAAGGCTTCTCGTTTCGAAAAAATCGTCCTTGTTCATTTGGATCGGTTTCGAGAATGCGCGCACGACGCCACGGACACACGTTCATCGACCACCCGATCGGCGCCGTTTACCTGCAAACGACATCAATGCAGGCACCGTCGCTCGGAGCGATGGTGTACGAGCGGCAAATCCCGACCGCCGGGCAGACCTTCACGCAACACCCCGTACCGACATGTAAATCCACGCAATCACCACCAACCTTCGCGAGATCGAAGTAGCGCCCGTCGCACAGGCGAATGAGCACCTGCTGTCCCTTGAAGCATGGAATATCGATCGTTCGATCGGGCTTGATCGGCTCACACTTCGTAAGACCGTCCGGAGAGATCGTCCAACATATCGTTACGGCGCACGCAACCGCCTTGTTGATATGGATGGAAATGTGATCGCATGGTGGACATGCGTCGAAGGCCTGTGCATGAGCAGCG
>CAZJYH010000302.1:0-6185 GCA_964549365.1 uncultured Alphaproteobacteria bacterium | reverse complement strand
GGCCGAACCTCATCGATCGGCAGCTCGATGAGGTTCACGAGTCGCGCGTTGTCGTTGCGTAGAAACACGGTTGCAAGGCCGTGCGGGGCCAGCGTGCCGTCCCACCGGCGCATGCCGCCCGGCGGCGTCAGCGTGACCGGGCAGGCCTCACCCGACGTCTCATACAGCCGGACGATCCAGCCGCTCCCATCCTCCGCCTGCTTCATCGCGGCAACCACCGCACGATCCGTTGAAAGACGAACGTTGCCGAGCGAACGGGGGAGCTCGGGTTCCGCCGGCTCATGCTCGGATTCGAGATGCCACGCGGGCGGGGCGTTCACCAGAGCGGCCACACGATGGAGATCGCCGCGCCATTCGGCGGACGTGATCGGCAGCATACGGTACGTGAAGCTCTGCATGCCCTGGTCCAGATACGCGTGCGGTTCGGCCTCATCATATGGGTGAGGATCATGTGTTGCATAACCGGGTGATCTCAAGGCCGTCACCATCAATGTCTCAACTCCGTCCGCCGACGTCGCGCTGTATGCGTGCTTCGCATTGTTGGCGACGGCAAGCCCCGCGATCGACTCGTCCGCGGCACGTCCGACAATGGCCGCCCACGAGTCGCCGGGACGTTCGACGCCGTCGCACGGCTTGCGCGTCACCGTATAGGCGCTTTCGTAGAACGCCTCCGCGCCGTCGGCCCGTGCAGGGAACGCAAGCTTCACCAGGGCATCGTGCTCCGTCCAGAACAACCGGACGCCGGCCGAGATCGAGCGGGCGTCGCGATCGAGGCGGAAGGATTGCTCGATCCACGAGGCACGCCATCGTGCCCGGGTGCGGATCGTGGCATGTGTCGGGCCGTTCTCCACAAGCAGGATGTCGGCGTCGGCGAAGCGGCCGATCGCCTGGTCGAACCGCTCGACGCCATGTCCCCACGTGTCGGTGTTGTCGTGCATCACGATGGCCTCCGCCGCAACGCCCGCGAGCATCTCGCGTCCGGTCCGCTTCTCCACCATCGACGCGATCCCTCCGCTCGCGCGGTCGATCACGACGCGCAGGTGCTCGTTCTCGAGGATGCCCGCGGCGCTTCCGATCGGCGGCATCCGTGGCGCGCGCGAGGCCTCACCGTAAAACACGCGATAACAGGTCCAACCCATCGGCGGAATTTCTGCCGGGATCGTCACGGCGATCCTGTCGCGGCCGATCTTGCCGGAGGTTGGGCCGAGCCGGCAGGGAACATCCCGCCCCTCGTCGTCGGTCACGCGCATCTGCACCGGCTGCGACCAGAGCGCCTTGTCGATGTCGTGCCACAGCTCGAATGTCACCGTCTCGCGCACGTGCCAGGAGTGTGGATTGAAGAGCACCAGCGTGCGGCCCGGTCCGCGGGTGTCGATCCTGCGGGCCAGGCGCTGCAATGCGTGGCGTGTTGCCCGCTTCGCGGCGCCGATCGCGACGCCGCAGAGGATGTCGTGGAAATGATTGAAGCAGACGCAACGCCAGGCCTCGCGCAGTTCGTCGGCGGGATAGGGGGCGCCGAGCAGCAGCGACGCCAGCGTCGAGAAACGCTCCGCCACGGAGAGCGCGTGCTCGCTCGCGCGGTTGAGCCGCTTGATCTCGGAGTGCGCCGCATAACAACCAGGCGCGTTGAGTTGAAGATCGTCGTGCCGATCCGGGATCGTGAAGCCTCCGGCGCCCGCCCGCTCGAAGTACGCGTCCGGAGTGCTGAAGCGCAGCGTGGGCCCGGCCGGATCGTCGTTGATGGCGATGATCTGCGCAATCTGCTCGCGGGTTGGGCCGCCGCCGTGATTGCCGACCCCGTAGAACAGCATCCATTCCGGTGCCAGCTCACCGAGCGGTGCATCCGCCAACGACGCGTCGGACGGCGCGCCGGCGGCACCGAACGCCTCCAGGAGATCCGCCACCTTCTTCGGCACCGTGGTCTGGTACATGTTGTAGTGGAACGGGACGCGGTACGCGAGCACCGAGGAGCCGTCCGGGCTGTGCCAGCGAACGAGCGGGGAGGGGAGATGCAGCTCGGCCGGGTCCGGGCGGCAGTAGATGTAGCCGGTCATTCCGGCCCCTGCGAGCAACTGCGGCAGCCCCAGCGAGTGGCCGAACGCATCGGGGCTGTACCCCGTTCGCGCGATGCGGCCGAACTTCTCCAGAAAATATCGTTGTCCCAGCAGGGCCTGTCGCACGAATCCCTCGCCGGACGGAAGGTTGCAGTCGGCCTGCACCCACCAGCCGCCCACGATGTTCCAGCGCCCCTCCAGCACGCGCGCGCGAATCTTTTCGAACAGTTCCGGCTCCACTTCCTCCACCCAACGATACTGCGCCGCGGAACTGCACGTGAAGATGAAGTCCGGTGTCTCCAGCATGCGGTCCAGCGCCGAGCGGCACGTGGCGATGAACGCCTCCATCCCCTCTCCCCACTGCCACATCCACGCCGGATCCAGATGCGCGTTCCCCACCATGTGGATCAAGGGGCGGCCGTCCGGTGTCGAGTCGTTCGACGTTGCGCCGCGCGATGTTGTACCGTCCAACTCGTTGTTCAGATCGTGCTGCGACATTGTGCTCCGATGTGGCTACGGTATGGGTTCGTGTGAGGACGTGTTGGAGATCGCCGCATCGTTGCCTTCGCCGACGGTGGGCTCACCGTGGAAATCCCAGTCCACCGCGCCGCGCACCGCCAGTGCCCGCAGCGCGATGCGCCCACCGAGAGTCGCGCTTGCCTCGGCCGACATGCCGCGCGAGAGCCCGGCGATCACCCCCGCGTTGAACGCGTCGCCGGCACCGGTGGCGTCCACCGGGCGTACGGTCCGCTCCGGCGGCCTGCGCACCATGATGCCGTCGCGCACGATCGCGTGTCCCGCGGCGCCGTCCTTCATCACCGTCAGCTTCGGAGAGGAGAACGCCGGGTCGCTCAACAACATGTCGAGGGGTGCATCGGCGTAGGCGGCGCGAAGGTCGGAGGCGGAGGGGAGGAACAGATCGACGAACGGGAGCGCCCGCTCCAGGCAGGTACGGTAGGCGGCGGGCGACTCCCAGAGGCTCGGGCGGTAGTTCGTGTCGAGCACGATCGTCACGCGGCCCTGGAGACGTTCCAGCAACGCGAAGAGGCGCTCGCGCTGCTCCATCACCGCGAGCGTGATGCCGGAGAGCAGGAAGTACCGGGCGCGCAGCGCGTACGCCTCGATGGTCTCGATCCCGTGTCCGGGCATCGTCTGCGTCGCGGCCGAGCCGGCGCGCCAGAAGTGGAAGGTGTATTCCCCCGCATCGTCGAGCTCGATGAAGTACAGACCGTTGCGGCGATCGTCGAGGCGGAGTACGTGCGACGTGTCGATGTCGGCCGCACGGAACGCCTTCATCAGCGACGGAGTGAACAGGTCGTTCCCGAGGGCCGTGATCATGCCGGTTGCGAGCCCCAGGCGCGAGGCATAGAAGAGCGCGTTGAACATGTCGCCGGCGACGCTGTCGGCGAACGCACCGTCGGCGCGGCGATACAGTTCAACGAGCGGCTCACCGAGCGAGACCAGATCGAGTTGACCGGCGTGGAGCATCGTCGATGCGTTTGCGTTGGATCGGGAGAACGGACGGCCGAAAAGATACATCGATTCGCGGCCACGGCCGCCCGTCAAACCGGGGCATCGGCCGCGATGGGCGTCGGCGCAACGGGCGTCGGCGCAACGGGCATCGGCCGCGATGTTCGACGTTCGAGGTCAACGGGTGGATGGAACGTTCCGATGAGTCGATGGTGTTCGCGGGAGCGGTCACGCGCCGGGTACGTTGTCGTGCAATCATGCGTCGCGACCGATCGGTGGGCGGCAGCGCGTCGGAGCCGCCTATGATGCAACACCGGTCGACTCCGGCGCAAGACGACGGCGTCGAGCAGATGACGGCGGCATCGACTCCGCGCATCGTGGGGGCCGCCGTCGCGGTCTGCGATACCAACCCGGCCACCTGCGTGGCATGCACACGCAGGTCCCGCATCTGCATGCGATGTCGGGAGTGCCGGATTGCGAACTCACCAGTGCATGGGGGAATTCACATGTAGAAACCGAGGCATTGCCAAAGGTTTCCGTCGATCGGCGCTCGGCGTGATATGAGCCGTGATCAAGAAACATGGCGTGCCGGCTCAGCGCGCTGTACGCGCCGCGTGCTCGCAGAGCGCAAGCAGGTATGCGCCGGTGCCCCACCACCATTCGCCGCGATCCAGCCCCTTGTAGTAGGCGATCGTCCCGGGCCAGGTTCCTTCGGAGCATCCGGTGAAGCGGCCGTCGGCATCCACGTACTTCTTCAGCCCTCGCTGCGCGCGTTCGGCCGCCGGAGCGAACGTGTCGGGGAGCCAACCGTTCCCGAGCGCGCGTTCGAGCGCGAAGAGGTACATGGCCGTCGCCGACGTTTCCTCGTACGCGGTTCGATCGTTGATGATGGTGCGCCAGAGCCCGCTCTTTGCCTGGTGTGGAAGGAGCGACGTCAGCAACGTGCTGAGCGTGCGGAGGATCTCGCGTCGTTCGGGCGATCCCTTCGCAAGCCACGGGAGAAGCTCGGCACACGTCATCGCAACCCAGCCGTTGCCGCGCGCCCAGGCCCCTTCGGAGCGCCGGCCGGAGCGGTTCTCCTCGCAATGGATCGAGAATCCGGACGCCGGATCGCGCAGGATGCTCAGGTGTCGGCGGATCTGATGCATCGCGTCGGCCTGCCAATCGTCGCGGCCGAGCGCGGCGCCCAGCTTGGCCAGGATCGGCGCCGAGTAGTAGATCGTATCGATGTAGATGTGCGGAAGGTCCACGTTGTGCAGGATCACGCCCCCTCCGTTGCGGATCGCCTTCTCCCGGATGAAGGCGTCGATGCGCTCGCCGACGCCGCGAAGCTGGAACGCGAATTCGGGGAACACGTCCAGCACCTCCGGGAAGAGCAGCCCGATGCTCCACGACCCCACGAAGTAGGTTTCATGCACCCCCGCGCCGAGGTGGTACGTCAGCCACCGGCGCAGGAACTCGCGGGCCTCCGGGTTTCCAGTTGTGCGCACGGCGCGGAGCAAACCATAGGCGAGCAACGATTGACCCCAGTCGGTGTTCATCGATTCGGGGCGATTGCGTCGACACCAGGAGTCTGCAACCTTGTCGATCTGTGCGTGCGGGTTGTTTGTACGTCCGGTCATGAATGTGCGGGGAAGAGTTGTTCTGGAAAGCACGCGAAGATACTTCGTTCCGCGTTCCAAGCGCCAAATGCCAGGTGACGCGTTCAAAGTTCCAAATGTCGGGTGCCGCGCGTCACTCACTATTCGACTCTCTTCCGACCGTTGGCCGTCCCACACGCACACAGACACCCATACCATCACTCATACCCCATAACCTCTACCGCGTCCGTCTTGAACGCGGAGCGGAGGGGGGCTATATTCGTTCTGCTCGGACAAGCTCCTGCGTGCGGAGCAACGCACCCCAGTCGCACGTTTCGCGCGCCGCTGCGCCGAAGCCAACGAACTCGAGAACATGATGCTCACAACCTGCTTCCTGCAACTCTTCCGTCCGGCTCTTCTCCTGCTGTTCCTGTCGGCCGCGTCCGTCGCGCATGCGCAAAGCTGGGTGTGGCAACGCTCGGCCGGCGGCGCTCGCGGCGAGACCGTCGGCGGACTCGCGGTCGACAGCCTCGGAAGCTGCTACGTGGTCGGCACGTTCGCGCGCTCGATCGCATTCGATCAGTTCACGGTCTTCAGCAACGGCCAGAATACCGGCTGCTATATCGCCAAGTACAACGCTCTCGGGCGCCTGCAGTGGGCAGCGCAGGGGAACGGCGGGGGCCGGTTCCTGAACGCCGTCGTGGCCACCAACAGGAGCGGCAACAGCTTCGTTGCCGGCACGTTCACCGGCACCGTGTCGATGGGGGGCATCGAGCTGAAGAGCGCCGGGAAGCAGGACATCTTCATTGCGCGCTTCAGCTACTACGGCATCATGCAATGGGCCCGGCGCATCGGCGATGTCGACGACGAGAGCGCGCTCGCGATCGCGCTCGACTCCAACGACAACGTGACGCTCGGTGGCTCCTTCAACGGCAACACCACGCTCGGCGCTCAGGCGATGGTCAGCGCCGGTGATGCCGACCTGTTCGTCGCGCGGTATGATTCGGCCGGAGCGCCGATCTGGGGCACTCGCGGCGGCGGTGCCGGAGATGATCGCGTGCTGGGGCTTGCGGTCGACGGC
>CAZJYH010000301.1:379-6199 GCA_964549365.1 uncultured Alphaproteobacteria bacterium | reverse complement strand
CGGGATGTTGATCATCCACCGGGTGTGCGCCGAGCACGGGGCAACGCTGCACATCGCCAGCGCACTCGGCGAGGGGACGACGATAGCGATCTCGTTCCCACACTCAACGGACTTAACGGAGCATGCGTCATGAAGAAGATTCTGATCGTGGACGACGACCGACGGTTCCGCAAGGCGCTCGCCGAGAACTTCCGCCGCCACGGCCGTTATGAGATTCTGGAAGCCGCCGTCGGTTCCGAGGCGATCGAGCAATTGCGCGCCCAGCCGGATATCTGCTGTGTTCTGCTGGACTACAATTTCGATCAGTGGGGTGGTCCGGGCCAGATGAACGGGCTGCAGATTTACGAGCGGCTTCGAGAGATCGCGCCGTCGATGGCCATCATCATGATGTCCGGAGTGGCGGGCATCCGCGTTGTGGACGAGGCATACCATCAGTTCCACGTACCACGTTTTCTGGACAAGGGGGATTTCAACGCGTTGGTGCGCGAGCTGGGCCCGTTGATCGCGGAGGACGAGGAGGTGATCGTGCAGACGACCGACAACCGGCGGTTGCTCTCCGAGCACGGTTTTCATGCGGGGGCCGCGACAATGCAGGCGGTCTGCCGCGATGCGATCGACGCGGCGCTGAGCGGACTGCACGTGCTCATCGCGGGGGAGAGCGGCACCGGAAAGACGCTGCTGGCACGCGCGATCCACACGATCGCGGCCGAACGGGGGCTGCGCGGGAAGAGACTGCGGGCGATCCGCTGCTCCACGATCCCGGCCGACCAGATGCGCGCGGCGCTGTTCGGTCCGACAGGGCCGGCACGCGACGGCGACACGACCGATGACCAGGGCCTGCTGCGCTCCTCCGTCGGGGACGGCACCTGCTATCTCGACGAGCTGACCGCGCTCCCGGCACACGTGCAGGCGGAACTTGCGGCGTTGCTCGACGGCGATATCCACGATGCCCACGGCTCCGGCATGCGGACCGACACCGACGACCGGAGCATAACCTGCCCCCATCTCATCGCGGCCACCGGCCGCAATATCGCGCATGCTCTGGAGCACGGGGAGCTGCGTGAGGACCTCTACTACGGATTCGGCGCGGTGCTCGTTCTGCCGCCGCTGCGGGAGCGCGCCGACGACATCCCGGGCCTGGTGGCCTGCTCTCTGAATCGGACGCCGGGGAAGGACTCGGCCCGCGCAACGGTCGCACAGGAGGCGATGGCATTGCTGCAAGGGCAGCCGTGGATCGGGAACATCCGACAACTGTTCCGCGTGATTCATCGAGCCAGGGCGATGACCGGCTCCGGCACGATCACCATGGACGCCGTGCAACGTGCGCTGAGGATCGAGGACGACATGGTGACGATCGCCGCAACCGGATCGGCGCCCGGGGTTGACGTTGCACGGCGCCAACTCGCGCGGGCACTCCTCTCGCGCCCGCGCGACCACGAGCAGCGCGTCGTTGGGGGCGTGGACGAGGCGTTACGGGATTTCCGCCGCGAGATCCTGGAGCAGATGCTCGGCGAAACGCGCGGCAACCTGGCGGAGGCCGCACGCCGGCTCGGACGCACGAAGCTTGCGGCGTGGATCGAGGAGTTGGGGATCGACCCGGAGAAGTACCGGTAATCAACGACGGACGCCGATCGCCCGAACGTGAGAGACGTGAACGCGGGCGCACGAGCGCGGCACGGGCGTGCACCGCAACGACGCACCCCCTCAACAATCCCGCAGGATCCACCAGTGCCGCTCGCTCTGCTTGTCGATGAATAGCGTGTGCTCGATGGTGATCGGAATGCCGCCGCGCTCCAGCACCACGCGAACGCGTGCGCGCAGACGGTCGACGACCTCGAAGTTCGCCGGCTGATATGTGTATGTGTACTCGACCGCCCGGCTCGTCGGGTCCCCGATCCGTTTGACCGCATCGGGGAGCGAGGCGAAGCGATCAACGGTCGACGTGCGCCGTTGATCGCCGCGCGGCAGCATGATGCGTGCGCGCACCGATGTGGTCACCAACGGCACGGCGTGCGCGGTGTCGTCGGCAACGGCAAGCTCGACGGCGGCGTCGCGCACATCGGCTGCGACGGCACCGGAGACGATCAGCTCCACGGCAGGCGGATTGGAATACTTCCGAAGGTCCGGACGAAGGACGATCGTGGCGACGGAGTCATCGCGCAGCACCACCCCACCGTAGCGCTCGACGTCGGCGGGCCGGTATTCCCACCAGACGGTGTAGCCACACGATGCGAGCACCGTGCAGAGCAGGCAGGACACCGGAAGTGGTGGGATGCGTTGGTATACGTTCATGGTTATCGCGGCACCGATGCACGGGATGCGGGCCGATCGCTCGCGTTCGCGAAGATCGCCACCCGCACCTTTCACCCGATGACACGGATGCACGGGTGATGTATCGCCGCCGGGTCACCGTTGTCGGACACGGCCGGTGCGAAGGCCGGCCGTGTCCCGTTGATCGGCATCCGGCGTTACGCGTCCTGGCCCAGCCCGTCGTAATACGCCGACACACGATCGTGCGCGCCCCGGCGGGTGTAGACGTCGGGCAGACGGGATTCGATCACGCCGGCGATCACCTCGGCCACCTCCTGCGCGCTCTGCGAATCCGGAAGCGTCCGGGAGTCGGGCCCGCCGTGTCGAGCGCTCAGCCCGAACTCCGTGCGGACGACGCCCGGCGATACGATCGAATACTGAACGCCCGGATGTGTCTCCTGCACCTCCGTACGGAAGTTCGCGGTGAGAGCGTTCATGTAGTGTTTGGCCCCGCTGTACGCGGCACGGAAGGTGACCAGGGGGATGCGCCCGAGCATCGAGGAGACGTTGATCACATGCCCTTCGCCGCGCTCCCTGAAGTGCGGCAGCGTCTCCTGCATGCCGTACAGAACGGACTTGACGTTCACGTTCACCATCTCGTCGATATCCTCGTCGGCCAGTTCCGAGGGGGGACGCGTGATCCCCTGTCCGACGTTGTTCACCCAGACATCGATCCGGCCGAAGGCCTCCAGCGCCTCGCCCACGACACGCCGCACATCGTCGCGCCGCGCCGCGTCGGCAACGACGGCCCGCGCGGAGGCCCCGCATCGCGCGGCCACGGCGTTGAGCGCATCGGCCCGACGCGCGGCCAGCACGAGCGATGCCCCCTTCGACGCCAGCAATTCCGCCAACGCTTCGCCGATGCCGGCGCTGGCTCCGGTAATCACCACTACCTTGTCGTTCATGTTCTTCGATTTGTGGATGTGATTGCACCGCCGTGCGGCAGGCCCGTTCAGGCGAACGGGTACGATGTTCATGCATCAACCTCACGAGGGCGCGCGAATCTACCGATTCGCTCGCGCCGAAGACGGCCGCACCGTGGGTTTCGTGCCGATGCCGTGAAGATATTACGAGTGTAACAACGCGGGCGGACTATCGCGGTGGCGCATGCGCGCGAACGGCGTGATACATCCCGCGCATTGTTGCGTCCACCCCCAACAGCGCATCGCGGGTTTTGCACGCCGACGCATGCGCGGCTTCATTCACGGCAACCGGCCGGCCGGCCGTCGGCGTGCTCCGACATCGTATGGAGATTCCCATGACAACGTATGCATTGAAGGGGACGGCGGTGCTTCTGGCATGCTGCGGGCTGGCAGCATTTTCGTCGACCGAGACGCGGCGCAGCCCGGACGCGCGCAACACCGTCGAGCCGACGATCACCGAGAGCACCGTCCCGGTGTACGGCACGGCACGCGCCCGGTACGATGCGGTGATCGGCGCCGGCGACTTCAACGTCGTGCATCCGATCCGGCTGGGGACCATGGCCGACATGAAGCAGCAGATGATCGCGCGCCTGACGTACGTCGAAGCGCTCCTGCGGAGTCGCGACGTTGCCGATCTCACGCCCGAGCTGCGCGCCGAGCGGCTCCGGAACCTCGACCGCCTGCACGCCTATCGCGTGCGCGCGGAGTTCCCGGCCAACGACGCCTACCCCGGCCTGCTGCGCCCGTGCTTCATCGACCGCGACGGGAACATCTGCGCGGTTGGGTATCTGGTGGAGCAATCGGTCGGGCGGCCCGCCGCCGAGCGCGTGAACGCCCGGTATCAGTACGCGACGGTGAATCAGATCCGCTCGACGGAACTGGACGCATGGATCGCTCGCTCGGGCTTCACGCACGCGGAGGTGGCGACGATTCAGGAGCCGGGCTTCAACCGCGGCCCCGTACGCGAAAAGGGGCGGCCGGCGATCACGAATGTCGATGGGAAGATGTACGTGAAGCCCTGGCGGCTTCGCACCCGTGTGCCGAACGAGCAGCCCGAGACGACGCCCGCGGTCCCCGTCACGACGCAGGACGTTGTCGCCGTTGCCGCTCCTGCCGCGCAGCCGATCGCCGTGCCGGTCGTCGCGGGAACGGAGCCGGCCCTTCAGGCACCGGCGGCGCAGCCCGTCGCCACTGCACCGCAGGCTCCCGTGGTTGCCCCCGTCCCCGCGGCACAGACGGCGCCCGCGATGCCGACGTCGCGGATTGAGTGAGGATATCCGCACCCACCGGTCTACGGCAACGGGCGGTTTTCCTGCCCGTTGCCGTTCCGTGCGTTCGCGTCGCGCAATCTCCAACCGTTTCTTCCTTGCACATGCAGCCAACGTGCCCTTGTACTCGAACGTTGCCGCGCAACGCAACACGAACGGCCGTTGCGGCCGCCGTACTTGCGATGTCCTTCGCCGCGTGCGTCAGCTTCAACGAGGAACAGGTGCAGGTCTGGGAGCTGACCGAGGGGATCGTGCCGATGAGCGCCTCGGGGATCGCGGGTGATTACCACAACCGCAGCTCCGATCCGAACAACCCGGAGCCGTTCCTCTGGGCGCATCTCATGATGAAGCCCGACACGTCGCGCGCCGGCGACATTGTGCGCATCGAACATATCGGGACCGATCGCCTGCGGTTCCTGCTGATGCGTGGCGGCAGGATCATCGGGAGCGCGGAGGAAGGCTGCGCGCGCCTTGCAACGCACGTGCGTCTGACGAAGAGTCGCGTCGGCGGAGCACCGCCGGCCCTGTGGACGTTCGTCTCGTCGGCGATCGCGATGGGCGCGAACGGTGAGGGCAGGCTGAGCGTGTCGCGCCGAACGGGAGGTGTCGTATTTCTCGTGGTCATTCCCTGGGGGGCCGGCGGCATTCCGTTCGCCGTGAACTACAAGCGGGCACCGTAGCGGCAACGCATCCACCATCTTCACGCTTCAATAGGCCCCGTCGTCATCACACGCACTCAACAATTGCAGAGTGATCGATCCACATAGATCTTGTTCCCCTGGTCATTGTAGTAGTAGCAGCCGCCCTGTGGCCCCTTGTAGAGCGTATGACCGTTGTAGGTGCCGCATCCGCCGCCGTCCGAGACGGGCGGATCGCAGCCGGCGGCAGCGACCAGGAACAGGGCAACCATCAGAACACAACGCGGCGATTTCATGGCGAGCACAACATCTGGAAGAATGAAGATCGGGGTGGTGACCGCGAATGTATTGAAGAGCAGGTTCCGGGGCAAGATGCCGATGATCGCCACTTGTCACGGCATTTACGTCACCGGCTCGACGGAAGCCGCCACCTGCTCAATGCGACACTCCGGCTACGCGACGCCCGATCTATATTGCTCATGCCCCGTTGCCACTCCGTTCTATCCCCGCCACAGTCTCGCGACGCTATCCGTCGCGATCACACCCACTTGGAGAAAGCACCATGGCAACTATCAGGACAATCGGATGGAGCGTCATCGCTCTCACGTTCACGCTCACCGCCGGCGCCATCGCCCAGCCGGGCTGGGGGGCGGGAACCCCGAATACCAACGACTACGTCAC
>CAZJYH010000301.1:0-369 GCA_964549365.1 uncultured Alphaproteobacteria bacterium | reverse complement strand
AACCGGCACAACGAACAACATCGGAATCGGCACGCTTGCACCGTCGACGAAGCTGCACGTCTCGGCGGCGGGATCGGCATCGGGCATTCAATCGACGTCCACCAGCAACGCGAACCATGCGTTCTCATTGAACTTCAGCGGCGTCAACAGTAGTCGCGCGTGGAATCTGTATCAGCTCGGCACCAACGGGATTTCCGGCGGTACCCACTCGCTCTCGTTTGCGCTGGAGGAGTACGACGGATCAACCTGGACCTACCCGTTCATCGTTTCCACGAGCGGACAAATCGGACTGAACATGCCGTCCACGCGCGCGCTCGGCAACACACTCGACGTCTACGGAAACGTGGCAATCGGCAAACGGGTTCCAGG
>CAZJYH010000300.1:0-6218 GCA_964549365.1 uncultured Alphaproteobacteria bacterium | reverse complement strand
GTTCTTGCTTGGCGGCCGAAGGGTCAATGTCCTTATCCAGCAGATCTTTCGCTTCAGTGCATTTCTTCCGCGCTCCAGCGAGTGTGACGAGAGGGTAGCGACCCAGTGATATGCGTTTCTCCTTGCCGATATAAAGGTATTTCAAGCGCCACAACTTGCTGCCATTGGGCATCACTTCCAGGTAGAGCCCTTGCCCGTCGAAGAGCTTGTAAGCCTTCTCGCGTGGCTTGGCGGTTTGGCAGTCCTTGTCATAGAGTTTCATCTTTGCCCTCCAAACGGGGGGCAACTATCCCAAAACTTGCCCCCGAAATGCGTCATTGCACGTACATTATGGTATCGTACCATACATGCCAAGAGCGGAGGAAAGTTCTTTGATGACAACAGCTTAGTCTATCTCTGTCAT
Organism: uncultured Alphaproteobacteria bacterium; assembly: GCA_964549365.1. Lineage (GTDB taxonomy): Bacteria > Bacteroidota > Ignavibacteria > OLB7 > OLB7 > JAFDZV01. Next base: position 5,815 of record CAZJYH010000300.1, on the reverse strand, counting down.
CATCCGTCAATGTCGGTAAAAGAGGGTTCTGGTGGAGCTGATCGAGATAAAATTAGTAGAACAACTTTTTAGATTATCTCGTTACTTCAGAATTTCAATTTTTCATTGCCCCAAGAACTGCCCTAATGTCTGACAATCAGAATTTTCGCGTCCGCGCATTAGCGTATGTATAAGCCTATAGTAGCAGCTATTCGGATTTTTGCAATCTCAATTTTGCAGTGTCGATGATAACCGTCCGATAAAATCGAGAAGCGGCGGCGTCACGATGACGCCGCCGCTCTTTTTTTGCGCATGCCTATCGGCGCAGGGCGAGTCGTTTGCGGAGCAGCGTGGTCTTGATGTGTTGCAGAGCGAGGAGCAGTTGAGCTTGTTCGTCGGCGGTGAGGGCTCCACCGGCGAAGAGAGCGACGAGCCGTGCGTGGGCGGCAAGCAGTTGCGGCTCGGACATGTTGGCGATGGCGGCGGCGGATGGAACGTCGATCATGTGCGCTTCTCCCTTTCGGTGCGGGCCGTGACCATCACAGCCCCTCACAGGGCCAGGGGGCTTGAGGGGCGCGGCATGCAAAGGAGGAGAAGCGAATCGCGAACGTGAACGTGCATACATCCGCATTCGAACGTGTCCGTCTGTGGCGACGATTCGCTATGTCGGGGAGGGCAAATTTACCGAGCGTCAATCATTGCTGTGCATGAATCGACATTGACGGACTTTGCCGCCTTGCTGTTTTTCTCAAAGAGAGCGGAAGATCGTTCAGACTGAAAGTGTGAGGGCGAAACGGAGAGCCCGGCACGACACTGACAACACGCATAATGGAGAATGATATATGCATGCACGTATGGGTTATGATCTCGATCCACTATTGACCTCTCAGGAAGCCGCGGAGTATTTGAGGGTTGCCGTTGACACGCTGTCAACCTGGCGTTGTCGAAAGCGCTATGGACTGAGATACGTCAAAATAGGTCGTCGTATCCGCTACCCCCTTTCTGAGTTGAAGAGATTCCTTGAGGAAGTATGGATGCCGCTTCGACCGTAGAGGTCGGCGGCGATCCGACACCACCCAACTCTGAATAACACGCGTAACCTGTAACCATGTGGAGGTCTTGCGATGAACGCAACACAAGCCAATGCTCTTTCCTTATCCGACATCCTGCGCAGGCTCGGCTATCAGCCGCAAAAAGGCCGCAGCCGGGACCGGTTCTATCTCTCGCCGTTCCGCCATGAAACGATGCCGAGTTTCCACGTCAACGCCACCGATAATCTCTGGTACGACTTTGGTGCGAGCCGCGGCGGCGACGTCGTCGATTTCGCCTGCGCTTATCTCGAAAGCCGCAACCTGAACTCGTGCGTGTCCGAGGCTTTGCGCTTTCTCGGGGACCTGCGGCCCTTCGTATTGCCGCGACACGTGCCATGCACCAAGACAGGGGAGGGCGGGCCTGCACTTGAGATCGTGAAAGTGTATCCCTTGCGCCACTGGTCCTTGCTCGACTACCTCGCCGTCGAGAGAAAGATCCCGCTGGATCTTGCACGCAAATACCTCCTCGAGGTCGAGGCGCTCAACCGCAACACGGGCAAGACCCTCCATGCGATCGGCATGAGGAACGCCGACGAGGGGTTTGAGCTACGCAATGAGTTCTTCAAAGGCGTCGTCGGCCGCAAGGATGTGACGGTCATCCGGGGCACTGTGTCCCCGGCCCCCAACGTCCATGTCTTCGAGGGATTCATGGATATGCTGTCGGCGCTGGCCGATCAGGAAGTCGAGGTCTTCCCGGGCGACACGATCATTCTGCATTCTCTCGCGTGCCTGTCGCAAGCGCTCGCCTATATCGAGAATTACGAGAGCTATAAATGCCTCTTCTCATGGCTCGACAATGACCCGGCCGGGGAGAAGGCGTCCCGGTTCCTCCAACGGGTGGCGCAGCGGCAACGGCATCTCGACTTCTGCGCGATGAACGCCACCTATGCGCCCTTCAAGGACGTGAATGAATGCCGCGTGCGGCGGCTGGGGCTGGCTCCGTCGCGGTGATGCTCCGGCGTTCTTGTCGATGTCGGTAGGCGGTTTCTCAAGGTTGCAAAACCTCTCGGGCATGTTGCCTCTCTTGCCATCCGCTTCCGCTTGTCGTGTCAACAGGAAAATCGGTTCCCCCGGACGGTCCCCCCAATTTTCATGTGGGCGCCGCGGAAAGCTTGCTGGCTTGAGCGAGGTATCGCCCGAAAGGGTATTGCAACGAAAAGGAGAACCACCATGACCACCGACAACACCACCAAACCCGCCTTCTACATCTTCGCGCAGCAAGACGGAAAGCCCAAACGCATCGGGGCCGTCTTCAAGCACAAGAAGGGCGCAGGCTTCAATCTTGTCATCAATGGCCAGCGCTACGCGGCCTTCCCGCCGAAAGCGAAACCCGAAGAAAGGGGGAGCGCGTGAACGCTCTTCCTCTCTTCGTCTCAGCCTCAGTTCAGAAAGGAGCACACCATGACCATTGCTGACCTCACCGCCAAACCCGCCTTCTACATCTTCATGCAGGAAGAGGGGCGCGCCCGCTGCATCGGCGCCGCCTTCCGGCACAAGGCAGGCAGCGGCTATAGCCTCGTCATTCATCGTCGGCACTATCTGGCTTTGATGCCGAAAGCGAACGCTGGCAAGGGAGAGAGAGATTCAATCTTCCTCGAGCCGGCCCGCCCGGCCGGCCTGCGCTGCGACTTCAATCGCAAGTCACAGTCGACGCCGGCGATGCAACATGCAACCACCCCGAAAGGAAAGAGACATGACCGTTCTGTTCGCACAACCCTATGATATCTCGGCCATCGGATTTTACTTTGAGACGAAAGATGAATACGACGCGCAGGCAGCCGAGAACGTCAATCCGACAGGCTTGCCGGTGGAGGAGTATGAGCTCCAATTCATCGACGGCGAAGACATTGACTGCGAGCTATTCAAGGCATTGCGCGTCAATCAGACCAACATCGGCGAATACTTGGACGCCTGCGATGACTGGCGCGAGGATGAAAAGCGAAAAGTCATCATCGCCGTGGGCGAATGCGGTTGCCCCTTCGACCTTCGCGACGACAGGCCGGACGACCTGGACGTGGATATTTATGAGATCGACGGCCTGAGAGAGCTTGCGCAGGAGTTCGTCGACGAGGGGCTGTTCGGAGACATTCCCGACACGATCGCCAACTATCTGGACTATGACGCGATCGCCCGGGATCTCGGATTTGATTACACCGAAACCACGGTTGGAGGAACGCGATTGGTGTATCGGTGCGGCTGAGCAGGGAGGGTGCCGACTGATGCGACACGGGCCGTTCAGGTGATCCTGAACGGCCCGTGTTGCTACGTAGTGCTGGCGTTGCGTTTCGTCCGTTACCGATTGCGGGCGGGACGATTCTTCCTGGCCTCGCGCAGCAAGGCGTTGACCTCGGCGATGAGTTCTTCGGGTTCCGTCCGGAGCTTGCCCGCGAGATGGAACAGGCCGCGGATGCACACTTGCTGCCGCCCGAGTTCGAGTTTCGAGATGTAGGACTGGTCGAACTCCGTGTCGCCCGTCAGATCCATTTGCGTGAGGCCGAGCTTTTGCCGCCGCGCGCGGAGCACTTGGGCGAAGGCGAGCTCCGGCGACATCTCTGCGTCGGGCGGGAGAGCGAGCGGATTCACGGGTCGAGGCATGGCGAGAAGCTATGCCGCCCGCAGCATCCGGTTTAGTCGTATTGGAATATATGGACGCGTTCCGTAAGTTGCCGCCGTCTCATCGGACAACATTCCTTATTCCATCAGATTCAACGGGAGCGTTATATGCGACACCGCGCCTTCAATCTTCTGGCGGCACTGTCCGCCGCCGTTTTCTTCACGGCAACCGCGCATGCGCAGATCGAGACGGACGGCACGTATCTCGGGCCGCACGTCGGTCTTGGCGCATACGGCAACGGCATCAGCGTTGGGGGAGATTGCGAATACATCCTCACCAAACCCGGCGAGGCGGGGCCGGGGCGGATCGGCATCGGCGGCACGGTCGATTACTGGTCGTGGAGCAGCGGATCGGGCAACGATTCGTATTGGACCTATACCTGGGTGCCCATGGGCGTCTACGGCGCGTATCACTTCGTTCTTTCCAACACGAAGTGGGACCTGTTCGGCGGCCTTGGCATCGGCTACATCATCGTGAATTCGACCTGGCACAAGCCCAGCAACTGGCAGACCGAGACGGACTATCCCGCCTACAGCAGCGCCGCCTACTGGAGCGCCGTCGCGGGGGTGCGCTATTTCTTCTCGCCGGGGTTTGCGCTGCATGCACGCCTCGGCCTCGGCGCCGCGGTCCTTTCCGTTGGGGCCAACATCAGGCTCTAGCGCGGGCGCCACAACCCTCCCGCCGATCCAGGAACGGCGGGAGGGGGCTCGATCATGAAGCTTGAAAATATTCCCGCTCGCCGGTGACGGCTTGCGGGATTTGCGGCCGGAGAGGACGGCATTCGACTGGTTCGCGGGCAATCCTGCATGCCGTCGCCGTTCGGATGCAGGGGCGGTTTGAGCAGAGTTTCGGGACGTGGGGATTGTAGGTTCGCGCCGCCTGCACATGCTTTCCGCTCCATGACTCCGGCGTGATTGTCTCTTCCATTCACTTTTTGATCCAGTCAATGATGACGCATGACCACCATCGGCCGGCGCGCGTTCTGTTGCTGTTCGCGTTGCTGTTGACCGGGGCTGCGTGGACGCACGCACAACCCCTCGACTCCCTCCGGGCATCCTTGCCAATCGCCGGGGTCTATCACCTCAACTTCGACTGCTGGCCCGACACCGTTCTTGCCGAACGCACGGCGCGCGGCGGGTTTCTTCCGCGTGCGATCGTGTGGGGGCATCCGAAGCCCGGTGGTGGTTCAGGACAGGGAATTTCCGGCGGCGTCGATACCTCCTGCCTTGGCCCGATCCCGCCCGCGCTCCGCAAGCAGTACACGCTGTTTACCTATCCGGCGTGGGAAAAGCTTGGCGGCTCGGTCGCGTTCGAGCGCTTCAACGGGGATTCCCTGACCGATGTGTTCATATACCTGCGCGGCCGTGTGCAGTCCGGCAGCGCCGGGAGATGGCACGATACCGTGCGCCGCATGGTCGTGTTCGGACAGCACGCGATTGACACGCTGGCCGCGATCAACCTCGCCGACGTACCGGTCTTCCAGTTCGCCCCCTTCTTCGCGATGAACCTCGTCGAGGGCGTTCATTTGAACGAGCGGGCAACGCGCGATCTCTCCGGCGCGCCGAGCTACATCCTGCATCCGGTGAGCCTTCAGGTGGGCGCGCCCGGTGAGAGCATGCCGCAGGCGGAGGCCCCGCGTTCCGGCACGCTGCGCGTGTATCCGAACCCGGCGGCGACGGCGGCGGGCGTGGCGGCGGCGCGGCTTGAGGCGGGGGAGTACGCCGTGGAAGTGGTGGGGACGAACGGCCGCGTGGAGTTGCGCCGCCGCGTGAGCGTCGCGGCGTCGGGCGCGCTGCTCGAGACGCTCGACGTGAGCGGCCTTGCGAGCGGCTACTACGTCGTGCGCGTGACGCGCGATGGGCGCGCGGCCGGCTCCTATCCCATTATCGTGGCGCGGTAGGCCGCCCGGCCCTTTGAATGCGGCGCCACAGCCGCATCCGTTTGACGAACATTCCTGTATTGACCCTCAATCATCCGACCATGAACCGCTTCCCCGGCATCATCCTTGCCGCGCTTCTCTGCGCGGTCGGCACGATCCGTGCCCAATATTCGCAGCAGGTTTTTGAGCTGAAGAAAGCGCAATCGCAGTACGACGAAAACGGCTTCACCAACGGCAAGGCGATCGACGTCG
>CAZJYH010000299.1:4385-6261 GCA_964549365.1 uncultured Alphaproteobacteria bacterium | reverse complement strand
TCACATCACGGAACCAACCGTCGAGCGTCCACTTCGCCACGATCGACGCGATCGCCTCGCGCTGGGCGAAGAGCGCATGGCGTCGCTGATACACACCGAACAGGTGCCGGGCCAGCGCCTCGGGAGTATCGCCGATCATCACGTGCTCGCCGGCCTGCGTTGCAAGAATGGGCGCCCATCCGACCGGCGAGGAGACGACCGGAACGCCGGTGGCAAGCGCCTCGAAAAGCGTGAGCGGCCCCGCCTCGGTGGTGCTGGTGATCAACAGACAGTCCATCCGTTCGTAGAGCGCCGGATACGCGGCGATCGGGTAGGCATCGCGATCGAAGAGATCGCACCCGAAGCCGCGGGCACGAAGCCGCGCAGCAACGTCATCGAGATCGCGCCCCACCAGCATGAACCGGAACCGCTCCGGATCGAGCTCCGGACATTCGGCGATCGCCTGCACCCATTCCAGTCGCTTCCTCCGATCGTTGCGCCCAACCCAGCCGACCGTGAACGCGGCCGGCATCATCCGGCGTGGGCTGAAGATACCGAGCGGACCGAGCGGACGCTCGAGAAGGATCTTGTCGTCCAACCGCACACCGGCACGGAGCAGCAGGATACGCTGGTCAGGATGGCACAGCACCAGGCTCCGCGCATGGTGTACGCCTCCCCGCGGGCCGCCCGGGAGATAGAGCGCGGGATCGTCGTACAGGTCGTGCAGACACACCACCGTTCGCGCCGGGTCGGGCGTCGAGCCCGCCTCCACCGTGCGAATCGCCACCCAGGCATCGGCGTCTTCGCAGGGCAGCTCCCCGACACTGATCGCCACGTTCGGCACGTCGAGACGCGCGAAGCCTGCCTTCAGATCCTCAAAGAGCCATCCCAGATCCCCCGCGTACACGCTGATGCGCACAATCGTACTCCAAAACAATCAACCGAGCTCCCCACCGACCGGCATTCGCCGGCACAACGGCTTCGTCCCGAACATCACGCCTCGCCTTCGCTTGCACGCATCGCGGCCCGGTACGTATTCACATGCGCCCGTACCGTCTCGGTGATCGGCTGCGCGTAGCCGCCGCCGAGCGTCAGCACCAGCGGGATGCCGGCCGCGCGCGCCGAGGCCAGAACCATCCGGTCGCGCTCCATCAGCCCCTCGTGCGTCAGCGCTAGGCGCCCCAGGCGATCGCAGCCCAACGGGTCCACGCCGGCCTGATAGAAGATGATGTCGGGGGCAAACGAAAGGACGGCGGGGAGCGCTCCTGCGAGCAGCGAAAGATACGCCGCGTCGGCCGTACCGTCGTCGAGATCGATATCGATCGTCGAGGGGATCTTCGTGTACGGATAGTTGTTGCGGCCGTGCATGCTGAGCGTGAAGCAACGGGCGTCGGAGCCGAGGATCGCCGCCGTGCCGTTCCCCTGATGCACGTCCAGATCCACCACGGCCACGCGCCGCACCGTGCGCTCCTCCAGCAGCGTCAACGCCGCCACCGCGATATCGTTGAAGACGCAGTATCCCTCCCCACGATCGGCGAAGGCATGGTGCGTGCCGCCGGCCAGATTCCCAGCGAGCCCCCACGCATGCGCACGCCCCAATGCACGTTCACGCCCCAACGCCGCGCGCGCCGCCGAAAGCGTCCCGCCGACGGATGCCAGCGAACGCCGGACGAACGCCGGGCTCCACGGAATGCCGATGCGGCGCACGATCGAGGGGTCCACCGTCCCCTCGCAGTAGCGGTTCACATACTCCGCCGAGTGCGCAACCAGCAGCTCCGCCGGATGCACCGGCACCGCCTCGTGCAACTGCTCCGGACGGACGACGCCTTCGGCCAGCAGCGTATCACGCAGCAGACGGTACTTCTCCATCGGGAATCGATGCCCCTCGGGGAGCGGG
>CAZJYH010000299.1:0-4375 GCA_964549365.1 uncultured Alphaproteobacteria bacterium | reverse complement strand
AGTAGGAGATGTGCATGAGGGCGAAAGATAGTATCCGCGCACGAGCTGCAATCCTAAAGTGCGGTCCCATACAGCCAATCTTTGCTCAGATTGAACAATTGACGAATGTCGAGCAGCATTCGGTATTTCGAACAGTCTCCCGTACAGGCATTGATCGCGGAGATGATGGCATTGGGAACGAAGGCGCCCGGCAACGCGTCCTCGGAGAATGGTGATTCACTCTGTGTCATGTATGGATTGGCAAAGCGTGCCGGGACCTTGCCGCGTCCATACAGGCGCTCCCCAGCCTTACGGTTGTGGGGACTCCCGGCACGTGATACATGACATGCACCGCCCACGCCGGCCGAAGCCGGAACGGGCGGAGGTATGGATTGGCAGGGGCAATGCATCGGAATCATTCATCGGCTGCCCTACGGCTCACCGTAGATCGGATCGAGCCGATTGCCTCTAACGTATCCTATCAGGCCACGCCACGATACTCTGGCCCAGCGCTGCCCTTCCTGATTCATAGTATCATCCAGCTTCTGTACTTCTTCGCCGCTCGGAATTTCCGCAATCGGATTCCAGGCGGTGCCGGGCCCCGACCGGAGGGGGAGCGTCGGATCGCTCCAAGGCTGGGCTCTATATCGTGAAATATCTTGATGAACATACTGATCGTGTTCATGCCTTGGTTTGTACCATGCATAATACCCGACAACTATGAGCAGTATTAGAGCGAGAAGAAACGGCCCGCGCCTTCGTCGGCGAACCGGACGCGGAACAACAGGTACTGCCGGCTTATATGCTGACGGTGTCGAGTACACTGTTCCAGCCGTCGCCACAGCCAACTTTCCGGGCCGTGCGCCTGATGATGTTGCTGGTAGTCCTGGAGCAGGAACATTGCCCTGCTGCTTCGTGATTCCGGTTCGTAAGGCGCGCATGCCTTGCATCACCCGCATGGTGTTGCGCGGAAACGAGGCACGCATCCTCTCTTCATAGCTGCACCAAGGGCATGCGGAAGTGTGGTTGAAATACATGTGCCTGGCAGGATTCTTCTTGCACTTTGTCAATGTTCTTCTAGCAATTTGTAGCGCACCACGCCATTCTGCCGCCGAGGGCCGAGGTTTGCGAAATGCGCTGGCGCCGGAAAATGCTTGCAAGAACAGATGCCAGAGATTAGGCGGGAGAAGGTCACGCGGAGGCACCAACAATGGAGGTTCGTACGGGATGTTGGGAGTAGACGCGTAAGGATACCAGCCCTTCGCCAGAACTTCATCGAACGACGGTTGCTCGCCCTTCCCTGTGTAGCGCCCTGCAAATGGATGGTATCCCTGATACAAAAGATGAAAGATCAGTACAGCCAGGCCGAAGCAATCATGATTGCATGTCCGCTCGATGTCTGCCGGCATTCCTCGCAATTCCGGAGCAGCGAATTCACGAGACTTCACGGTACAAGGATAGATCACATTTGTATCGGGATCTCGAATCTGGAACGAGTCCGTATCCACGAGTGCCACGGTTGTATCCGGCAGCACAAGCACGTTCTGATCCTTTATGTCGCCGATCACATAACCACGCCCGTGAATCGAAGCCACAACAGTAGCAAGGTTCAGAGCGATCGACGTTAGATGTTCAAACGTAAAATGTGGATACACCTCTCGACATTCCAGCGGCAGATAGCACGTGGAGATCTGCTTCCCGCCAACCACAAGAGGCATGCGAAAACCGGCAACGCGCCCCTGGCTTTTCACCAGGTTTACGGGCCAGGCAATCACCACACGTCCATCGTTCGCCAGAACTTTTGGTGGATGCTTGACCATTACGGATAACTTCCGCGCCGTTGCATCGGTGGGCTGCTTGGAGTAGATCTTGATTGCATATTGAGGATCCCCGGGAAGCCTGTACACACTACCTTCACCTCCTCTTCCTACCAAATTGTCGGGTGAAAGAGCGATGGTTTTCCCGCCGCTTGTCTGAACTCTCTTACTCACCGTCTCGCTCTCCAATAACTGCGACCAACAGCGTCAGATCGTCGTCGCATCGCTCACGAATCCTATCGGAGCCGAGGAAGTCGCGCAACCCGGCCTCCAGTTTCTCAAGATCCTGCTCATTCCGGCATACTGCGAACAGTCGATCGAAAAACGATGGAAACGCTCGTGCGTGTATACGTTCAAGTGCCACTGCCTCGAGTCCATCAGTAAACATGGCAAGCGCAGCAACCGGACCGCATCTCACTTCGATTTGCGCGTGGTCCTTCGCATCCACGGATGTCAGGAACGTAGTCGTATTCACATATTCGCCGTGCATCGGAGACGTCATTTCGATAAACTCACCATCGGATGTTTGGAGCACAACAGAACCATCGCCGACTTGATACGCGGCAACGCCCGCAGGCGTTGCCGCTACGATGATCAGCGTCGTATTGAACAGCGCAATGTTCTCTCCGAGTTGCCAGGCCCAGTCCGCGATTACATCAAAGGCTTCCGCAGAAGCACCCGCAAGCAATTCACTCCAACGCACAGGGTCAAAGTCCGAATTGCTCTCAGCATCATAACTACGCACTACGTAGTCGATTGCCGCTGCAGTTGCGATATCGGAACCAACATCCCCGTAGTCGGCTGAGCCGGCACCATCGGCAATCGAAGCAACGAGCACGTCACCTATCAACACCTGGAATCGACTGGTATCCTGACAAACCTGCCCACTATTCTCGTGCGACAGCCCTCGGACCGAAGCAGCGCAAACTTTCCATGTACCTCGGTGGATTGCACTCCCGATATCTCTTCGGCTCATACCTCACCCCATCCGATCGGCTGAAGTCGCACCTGATCCCCGGGGTCGCTGCCCGAGACGCTTTGAAGGCTGGCCGACAACCAGACGAACAGCTCCCTGAAATCCAGCCCACGTAATTTCAGCGGCGCTCGAACCACGATCTGCTGCAATCGATCCATGTTGGCACCCTCTACGCCCACCGCGAAGAAAGCGATTCGCTTGTTTGCTTCATCGGCAGCGATACGTTGCGAGGCATTCTCGATCACGGACTGCTCTTCGCCTTGTGGCTCTCCATCGGTGATCATGAATATCCACGGCCTGTAGTGGGCAATTCCATACGTCTTGTACTTCTGCTTTTCGGCTGAAACCAAATCCAGTGCGGCCAGAATCCCACCACCCATGCATGTTGCGCCGGACGCATCAAGAGTAGGTGGCGAGAAGCTCTTCGCTGAGACAAAATCTTGTTCTACGTTCACGGTGCTGTTGAAAGTAACAACTGCTACCTCGACACGGCGCGCCGCAATTGGATCTTGATTGAGATGATCTCGGAATGTCTGTAATCCATTGTTCAGTGATTCTATTGGCGCGCCCGCCATCGACCCGGACGTATCCAGCAAAAGAACGCACGGGCAGCGTGGCTCGGGGTTCACAGCAAACTCGATATCGCCAAAGCTCGGATTCGATCCTTCCATGACTTCCTCCATTGATAATGTGTTGTATGAGCTGAGGTGCAAAATCCACGAAGAAATCGTGACATTGCAACTTCGTCTGGGAACTTGTACTAGAGTCGGATATTACCAGCGTTGCCCACCACGACCGACCCCACTGCATATTCCTATCACAAGCATCCATGCAAACAAGGCAGCTACTGCAAGCAGAATCATCATGCCGAAAAATTCCATGATTCCCTCCGCATAATCCGTTTCAGGTGATTCATTGAAATAGCGGAGATGCACCGCGGATCATACTCAGCAGCAAATCCGTGATCACGGACGCCACCGCTGCATTCGCAATTCCCAGCGGAAATCCGGTGCTCAACCTCCTCAGGTGATTGCTGTGATACGGCATCGTGATCAACGCCACGTATTCAAGGACCGAAGGCAGCGCCAATACCATCGCAAGAACAAGCTGCATGCCGAGATGAGCACCGCGAATCATGCCCAAACCCACCATTACAAAACTGAGGAGGGTGCCGGCAACAATTCCGCTGTGCCTGCGCATCAGCATTCTCCACGTTCGGCGCGTTGTATCAATTGATCGGCCGCACGGTAATACTCTTCCGCACCAATCACGTCATCTCCGCGTTCGCATAGCCGCGCTATGTTCACCATGATCTGCGATGCAAACACGCAGTCGCGGGCATCTAGGGCATTCGTCGCGGCTTGCTCCCAGAAGCGGCGCGCCAGTTGGACGTCATCCTGCGACGCAAACACAATCCCGAGTTGGTTGAGCGCCCGCGCCTTGAAGTCCGGCGGCTCGAAGTTCGCCTGCGCCGCCGTTCGTAACGCGCTTTCGGCCTGATTGCGGCACCGTTCCAGTGCGAAATGCGCCTCCTCGAATCGCCCTTCCACGGCGGCGTACCGGTACCGTTGTCCTGCGATGATGGATCGCTGCAGGTGCACAC
>CAZJYH010000298.1:383-6270 GCA_964549365.1 uncultured Alphaproteobacteria bacterium | reverse complement strand
TTGGCGGGGGGCGAGAACATCGCGTTGACCAGCGACGCCGGCACGCCGGGCATCAGCGATCCCGGCACGCGCCTGGTGTCCGCCGCGATCGCCGCCGGCATCACCGTCGTGCCGCTCCCCGGTGCCAACGCCGCCGTCACTGCCGTCACCGCCAGCGGTCTGCCGACCGACTCGATTCTGTTCGAGGGCTTCCTGCCGCACAAGAAGGGACGGCAGACCGCGCTCCGGCGCCTTGCCGTCGAGGAGAGCACCCTCGTGCTGTATGAGTCGCCGCATCGGATCGTTCGCACCCTTGCGGAGCTTGCCGAGCATTGCGGAGCGGATCGCCGAGCGGCAGTCTGCCGCGAACTGACCAAGATGTATGAGGAGATCAATCGCGGGACGCTGGGCGAGCTTCACGCCGATTACGCAGGCCGTGCATCCGTGAAAGGGGAGTTCGTGGTGGTGGTCGCCGGGAAGCGAATGAAGAATTCTGAATGATGAATGTGGAACCTCGATGCCGGGCGGATGTGTAGTGCCCTTCGTGTCCACGGTTTCACATTTCGCATTTGTCATTCGTCATTCGGCCGTCATTCGGCCGTCATTCAGTGCTCCGCCAGCATGCCGATTCTTCTTATTATTCCCCTCACCTCAGCCGGGCCGTGCCGTATGCGCATGGCGTGAACATCTCATCAATCTTGTTCAACTGCATGGAGCGCACCCTCGATTCCTGGTACAGTCCCAATCTCAGCAAGGAGATGGAGATTGCGGTGTATGGCCACTTCGGCTTTGCCCTGCTGATGTTTCCCTCCGCCGCCGCAGACTATCTCGAATATGAACGGTTCTATCTGATCGATTCGATCAAGCCCGCCATCGAGGCCGGGAAGGTGAAGGTGTTCTCGATCAACTCGATCAACAGCGAAAGCTGGTTGAACGATACGATCACGCCGCGCCAGAAGGCCGTGCGCCACCAGCAGTTCAACGCGTACGTGGCCGAGGAGGTGGTGCCGTACATCGACAACTCCATGAACGGGCACACGCTGACGATCACCGCGGGCGTCTCGCTCGGAGCATTCCACGCCGCCAACACGGTCTTCCGCCGTCCGGATCTGTTCGACGGGACGATCGGCATGAGCGGCATCTACGATCTGAAGTCGTACTCGAAGGGGTACTACGATGAAGACGTGTATTTCAACTCCCCGATCGACTATCTGCCGAACATGCCGGAAGGGGAGATACTCGATCTGCTCCGCGCCAAGAAGCATCTGCACTTCCTCAGCGGCGACGGTTCGTACGAGGCGCCGGCCGCAACCGTGGCGATCTCCGACATCCTGAACATGAAGGGGATACCGAACAACGTGGAGATCTGGGGGAAGGAGTGGGGGCACGACTGGCCGACGTGGCGGGCGATGCTGCCGAGTTATCTCGAACGGCACTTCTGAGCGTCGACCCCGGTGAGCCCTGCGCACCGCAGAGCCGGACGATATCGCGCGCACATTGCAATGGGTCGGAGAGCAGATCTCTCCGGCCCATTCATGTTGACGGCGGTTCCTGCGAGACCGAACGAGCGCGATCATCACCCCATTCACAAATTTTCCGTCGTGCACTGTCAACCATGAAGGGGGTTCGCTGTCATCTCAACAGTTCCTGATACCGATAACATCATTTTATCCGACTCGACGGGAGAGATGCCATGAAGAATCGTTCGATCTGCCGATGGTTGATGCCGCTTGTTCTGATGTTCGTGCTGCTCGCCTCCGAAGCCGGGGCGCAGCGTCGATTCCCGTATCAACTCGATCTTGATTCCCGTTCGCTCGACACGCTCCACACTCCCGACGCCACGCTCCCCGATCACCAATACCGTATCACCGCATGGGGAACCTATTCCATGTGGGAGGACACGGTCAACAGCAGCGTGGACCCGATGTGGATCTACTCGTTCCCGGCAGAGGAGTGGGCGAAGCCCGAGTGGCGCGCCTTCCCCGAGGGATATCCGATCTACGTCGGCGACTCGCGCCTGTTGAACTCGCACGGCCTGCGCATCAACGACGCGCCGATGCCGCAGACGCCCTTGAACGCGGAGCATCGGTACAGCATGATCATCCGGGGAACCGGGGCTCCGCTGTCGGCGACGATCGTGGACTGGAACTTCCGCAACCTGGTAAAGCGCGACGCCCACGACAACAACAGCGGCTGGCTGCATGTGTACGTCGAGGAACTGCCGAACATCTCGCTCGACGTCTGCGGGATCGATTCCTCTGCGTTCCCCACGATCCGCGTGGCGCTGAAGGCGTTCAAGGATTCGGTGCGGATCGAGGACCTGGCCGGACGTATCGTGCTGCGAGAGAACGGGCAGGTGGTGCACATCGATCGTATCGACTGCTCCGAGCGGGCTTCCTCCGTTTCGGTGGCGATGGTCTTCGACCGCAGCGGCAGCATGCGCGAGGCGTTCGGCAACTCCACCCGTATCGACAACACCATACAGGCCGGGAAGCGCTTCGCGCGCAAGCTGGCGCCGGGCGACGAGGCGGCGATCTTCTCGTTCGATGAAACCACGACGCTCGATCAATCGTGGACGAGCAACGTGGCGGAGTTGGAGACGGCGATCGATGCGCTCACACCGGGAGGTTGGACGGCCATGAACGATGCGGTGATGGTGGCGATCAATGCCGCCGAGGCCCGCCCTGCATCGCGGCGGAAGGCGATCGTGGTGCTGAGCGACGGCGAGGACAATCGATCGACCGTGCGCGATGTGCAGACGGTGATCGCGCGCGCCAAACGGGCGGGCATCCCCGTCTTCACGATCGGTCTGCTGCTCGACACCGACGACTCGTTGAAGATTCTCGCGGCGCAGACCGGCGGCAAGTACTTCAGCGTGCGCGAGGCCTCCGCCATGGATTCCGTCTTCGCGAGCATCGCCGACATCGTGTTCGAGAAGGGATGCTGCAGTGTGTATTACACGACCCCCGACGGACACCGCAATGGAACCTACCGCGCCGTGCTCCCCTCGCTGACCGACGGCTCGGACACGGTGAACAGTCGTCTGCTCGGCTACCATGCTCCCGGCAACGCCAGCGGTGTCGAGCGAGAGGCGGGGCCTGCCGGAGCGGTGATCGTTGCCGTTGCACCCAACCCGCTGCAGGACGACGGCGTGCTCCGGTATCGCGTCGCTCACGGCGGACGGACGGTTGTGGACGTACTCGATGTTGCCGGGAAGGTGGTGATGACGGTTTCGGATGAAGCGCGCGCCGGCGGCGAATACGAGCAGCCGCTTTCTCTGCGTGGCCTGCCGAACGGCCGTTACTTCGTGCGGGTGCAGGTTCCGGGCGAGACGTCGATCCAACCGATCGTGCTCGCGCGTTAGTCTGGTTCACCGGAATCTGTCGGCCCTTCTCTCCCCGTTGGATCCCCCCTCCAATGGGGAGAGGCGTTTCTCAGCATGCCGGCGGCTCCTACCGCAGCGCCCCTTCCATGCGGGGGCCGTTCTCGCGGAGCCAGTCGATCGAGGTCTGAAACTGTGGGTCGTGCCGTGCAACGAGATTCCAGAAGCGAGCCGAGTGGTTGAAGTGGCGCAGGTGGCAGAGCTCGTGGATGACGACGTAGCGGAGGATTGCAGGAGGAAAGAGGATGAGCCGCCAGTTGAACGAGAGGTTGCCGTTCTTCGAGCAGCTTCCCCACTTGGTCTTCTGATCGCGCACCGCGAGGCGATTGAAGGCAACGCCGATGCGTTCGGCCTGCTCGCGTGCTTCACGAGCGATGACGTCGGCCGCGCGCTCACGGATCCAGGCGAGCACCAGCGCCCGAGGCTCGCCGTCGTAGTCGAGCGGCACGCGAACGATCAGCTCGTTGCCGCGCAGCTCGCACCCCTGCCACAGCCCGCCGTCGCGCAGGCTGACGACGATCTCCTCGCCGAGGTAGTAGATCCGCGCGCCGTCTGCGAGTGGTGTGGTGGCCTCCGGCAACGGGATGCGGGCGATCTGTTCCAGCACCCAGTCCTGCTTCTCCTCGAGCAGCTTCGCCGGGCTGACGTAACGGCGCAGCCGTGCCGGCAACGTGACGACGACGCCGTTGTGCGGCGTGATGGTGATCCGCATGTACTTCGCGCGCGGATGCCGCCGCACGGTGTAGTGGATGACGGTTCCGCGAAGCTCGATTGTCTCGACCACGGGAGGGACGCGCGCAGATAACATTCGGCGAATTTAGCGACGCGCCGTCCTTCGCGAAACGTCAGTTCGCACGAATGCTCCCGGATCATCGTCGCGAGGGCGCCACGGCGGAGGCCCCGGGTTGAAGATTCACGGGGTGAACACTCTCGTGTTGAACATTCTCCGCACCAACACATTGCCGCTCGCCGCCATTGACGTAACTTGGCCGTCCGCGTCGATCCAGGTGCCGGGATTCGGCATCGATCGAAGCGTGGTATCAGTCAGTTCAGCGTTATGATGGAGATCCCCCGTTTGATCCGTTCGCTGCCGACCGTGTTGTGTGGCCTGCTGTCGCTCCTGCCGTTGGCGGGATGCGGGCAGGAGCAGCAGCAGGATCCGCAGGCGTTCTACCGCAGCCTGGTGGAGGCCGCGCGCAAGCAGGACGGCGCGTTCATGTACGATGTGCTCGACAGCTCGCGGCGCTCGGAAGTCGATACGCTGATCGGCATGCAGATGGCGAACCTCAGCCAGATCCCGCCGGAAGAGCGCGGACGCTGGGAAGCGTTGAAGGGGAAGCCGAAGCGCGAAGTGTACGCGAAGATTCTGGCGGCCGACCAGGGGATCGCGGCGTTGTTCAAGGGCGAATACAAAGTGTTGCGCGCCGACACGCTCGTGGCGCTGACGGTGCAGCACGAAGGGCAGCCGGCCAACGTCATCTATCTTCGCCCGCGAAACGGCAGCTACGTCGTGGCCAAGCCGCCGCGCCCGCCCGGCGCTCCGATGAACGCGCCGGCTCCGAGTGCGCCGGCCCACGGCTCCCAGGGCCAGGGGATGCCGCCCGGCAGTGTGCCCCCCTCGCGCCGGGCCCCATCAGGGGCGAAGGCCGACGCGGCCGGGGGAGCGGGAGGAAACACCGCCGGTCGCGGCGCTCCCGAAACGCGGAATGCGCCCGACCGAAAGGCCGATCCGAAGCGCTGACGGAGGCGCCGTAACACACGAACCGTAACAAAACGGTCCGGGAAACGCCGAAACGCGAACTTGACTCATGTTTGAGGGCCTGCCTATATTAGCAGGCTCTCTTTTATCGAACGTCGTCAACCGATCAAATACAGGTCAGAAGCAGTGCCGACAATCAACCAGTTAGTCCGCAAGGGTCGCCAGGTCGAGTCCTACAAGAGCAGCTCGCCGGCGCTCGATTCCTGCCCGCAGCGTCGCGGGGTGTGCACGCGCGTGTACACCACCACCCCGAAGAAGCCGAACTCCGCGTTGCGTAAGGTTGCCCGCGTGCGCCTGACGAACACGATCGAGGTGACGGCCTACCTCCCGGGCGAGGGGCATAATCTTCAGGAGCACTCGATCGTGCTGATCCGCGGCGGACGCGTGAAGGATCTTCCGGGTGTCCGCTATCACATCATCCGCGGCACGCTCGACACCCAGGGTGTCGGCAAGCGGATGCAGGGACGTTCCAAGTACGGCGCCAAGCGCCCGAAGAAGTAAGGCGCCCCATTCAATCGACGTGTACGTGTAACCTGAATCAATACATCCAGACAGCAGCATGAGAAAGAAGCGCGCTGAGAAGCGACGGGTTCTCCCCGATCCTCTCTACAACGATGTCACCGTTGCCCGGTTCATCAACAACCTGATGTCGGCCGGCAAGAAGAGCACGGCGCGTCGGATTTTCTACAACGCTCTCGAGATCGCGGGGAAGCGCACGTCGCAGGAGCCGCTCGAGGTGTTCCGCAAGGCGCTGTCCAACGCGTGTC
>CAZJYH010000298.1:0-373 GCA_964549365.1 uncultured Alphaproteobacteria bacterium | reverse complement strand
CGCCGCGTGGGTGGTTCCACCTACCAGGTGCCGATGGAGGTTCGCCCGGATCGCCGCGTTGCCCTCGGCATTCGCTGGTTGATCAAGTACGCGACCGATCGGCGTGAAAAGAGCATGCAGGAGAAGCTGGCCGGTGAGTTGATCGCCGCCTCCAATGGTGAGGGGAGCTCGGTGAAGAAGCGCGAGGATGTGCACCGCATGGCCGAGGCCAATCGCGCGTTCGCGCACTTCCGCTGGTAACGGACCTCTTCGTCGGTTAATCGTTGGGTTACACGAGCGCAGTAATCTCCCCTCGTCTCGTCGCGTCTGCGGCGGGATGCGGCTGCCGCCACGCGGATGAGCAAAGGTGATTCGCTGGTAAGGACTTTGAGCA
>CAZJYH010000297.1:0-6273 GCA_964549365.1 uncultured Alphaproteobacteria bacterium | reverse complement strand
CGAATGTGGAGATCGGTGATCGTAAGTACCGCACACTCACGCCGGTCGAATTCAACGCCACGCTCAACTCATGGCCGACCGCGGGCACCACGTTCAATCAGGTCGGCTCGGCCGATCTCGAGGCGCTGGACAACCCGGGCGAGGTGGCGATCTCGCTCACCGGAACCACCGTGACGATCGAGAGCAACGACGATCCCTGCCCCTGATCGTCGATGAAACGCGCAGTCGCCCGATCCGCTCGCTGCGATCGGGCGGCTGTGTTCAACATGTTGATGCCCCTCACCGCGCCACCAGAATCGGCAGCGTCAGCGATGCGCCCCCCAGCCGCACCCGCACGAAGTACGGCCCCGACGCCAGGCCCGACGTCCCGATCGTGAAGCGCGTTCCCGACGCCGTCGCACCACGCCGCGCCGCTGCCGTCAGGTCCAGAACCGCCGCGCCGAACGCATCGTACAGCCCCGCCTCCGGAACCACCGGCGCAGCACCGGCACCCGCTTCGGCCGTCACCGTCACCGCATCCCTCGCCGGGTTCGGGCGCGCCGCGATCGCGCCACCGCTCCCCGACGAACGCGCCACCGCATGCTCCGCCGCCTCGGAAGGGCCGTCATCGCGATACTGCAGCTTCTCCCCCAACGCCTTCACCGTCAGAACGTTGCGGACGCTCGGGAACGCCAGCCCCCACGAGTAGAAATAAAACGCGGCCTCGCGCGGAACGATCGTCGGCTCCCACGTCTCGCCGCCGTCGCGCGTGCGGAGGATCGTGTTCCCCTCCCCGGCCACCAGCCCGTTCCGCTCGTCGGCGAACGCGATGTTCACGAACCCGCCGAGCGTCCCCTCCAGCTCCTCGTCGATGACCGTCCGCCACGTCGCCCCCGCGTCCGTCGTCTTCAGCAGCACCGAGTTCCGTCGATCGCCGAGACTCTGCGGCGTTCTTCGCGAACCTGCAATCCACCCGGTCGTGCGATTCACGAACGTGATCCCCGCACGCACGCTCGCCCACTCTTTCGCCTGAATCGTATCCGTGCTCCAATCGACCCCGCCGTCAGTGGTACGATAGATCTTATACCGCGATCCGAGGGCCACCATCGTGGTGCTGTCAACCTGATACGATTGGGAGCTCGCAAGCGGAAGGCTGTCGCGGGCCCACGTTTCGCCCCCGTCGGTCGTGCGAAGAACGAAATAGTAGTAGGTGCTGATAATCCCATGCCGCGCATCGCTGAACGACACGCTCAACAACTGGTACGGCTCCGGGAGGTTACTGTACACCGTCTTGCGCCAGGTCTGCCCCGCGTCCGATGTGCGCAGGATCGTCCCGCTGTCGCAAACGATGATCGCTCGCAACGAATCGAAGCAATGCACCGACCGCGGAAGGATGATCCGGTTCACATAGAGAGAGGCCGGCAGCCCCGACTCCTGAATCGTCCACGTCGCGCCCCCGTCCGTCGTCCGCTCGATCAACGGATGCACCTTCCGGTTCGTTGCATAGTACCCGAGTG
Organism: uncultured Alphaproteobacteria bacterium; assembly: GCA_964549365.1. GTDB lineage: Bacteria > Bacteroidota > Ignavibacteria > OLB7 > OLB7 > JAFDZV01. The sequence continues at coordinate 4,777 of CAZJYH010000297.1, read as the reverse complement.
CGATACAGTTCCGCTCGTCCGAACAACCGATTCCCGAATATGCCGCTGCGTTGTTCCAGCTCAGAAGCCTCGTGGTGTCGCCGTGAACCACATCTCGCTGATACGTATAGAAGGCCCCGCGATTTCCTACGCCAACTCCGTCCGTCATGGAGGTGAACACCGCCGTCGTGATGTCCGCGCACTGATACCGCACAACCGGCGCCCATGTTCGCCCCCCATCCTCCGTCCGACGAATCAGCAGCGTGTCCGGGTACGACGGGCCTGTCCGTGCCGCCAACACCCCGTGTTCCGCGTCGAAGAACCGCAGATACGTCGCCGTAAGCGTCCGCGGCAGCGACGCCGTGCTCCACGCACCGCCGGCGTCCGTCGAGCGCAGGTACGCCCCGTTCGCCCCGACGACGTGCCACGCCTCGCTCGTCGTCGCCGCGCGCACCAGGTCCACGGTAACCGGCACTGCGATCGCGCGCCAGGTCCGCCCACCATCCGCCGAGTAGAGCGCAACGCCACCGTCGCCCACCGCAAGCGCCCCCGCGTCCCCCACCGCCGCGACATCGTTCAGCCCCGCGCTCACGCCCCCCGCCGCCGCCGTCCACGTGCGCCCCGTGTCCTCGGTGCGCAGGATCGTCCCCGCCTCCCCCACCGCGATCCCCGCGCCGTCCGGCCGGAGCAGCGCCGAGCGCAGGCCCGCGCCGCTCCCGGAGCGGACCGGCGCCCAGGTCCGGCCGCTGTCCGTCGTCCGCGTGATCGTCCCCTCGTCGCCGACGGCGATCCCATGCCCGCGATCGGCGAACGCCACGGCCCGCAGGTGCGCGGCCACACCGGCGGTGAAGTACCGCCAGGAGGTTCCGCCGTCGAGCGAGAGGTGCACCGCGCCGTACTCCCCGACGGCCACCATCGCGGAGTCCGAGGGGAGCGCCGCTGCCAGGAGCGTGGAGACGAACGGCTGGCGGTTGATCCGCTTCCAGGTCTGCTGCGCCGCCGCCGGGGCGGCAGCGAGCACCAGCAGCACGGCCGTGAGCAGCGAGGCCGTGAGCAGCGAGGCCGTGAGCAGCGCCGCCGGCAGCGTTCGTCCGGAGCGGGCCGGGCCGATATGGAATCCAAACCATGTGTTCATGCGCGCGATCCTCCTGTGTGCTGCATGCGGTTGGGCGAGCCACCGGGCCGGTCCCCTCGAGTCGGCCCCGGACGGGACCGGCCCGGCAGTGCGTATCAGAACGGGTTGCAGAGATCGGCGCAGGGGCAGCCGGCCCGCTCGCCGGTGCACTGCGCCGCGCCGAAGGTGTTCACCGGCGTCATCACGACGTTTCCGCTCGGGGATCGGCAGACCTTGAAGAGCGTGAAGCATTGCACCGCCTCGAAGCAGGGGGTCATGGTCATCATCCCCCCCGGCTCGCCGGAGCCGCCGATGCCCCCGCCCCCATGGCAGCCCCCCGGCGGCACGCTCGCCCAGCAGCCCGCGTTGAAGATGCGCCAGTTGTCGACAGTCTCCGGACAATCAGGAATCGTAACGCCCCAAGGGTTCGAACTCTGGCCGACTATCGCGCCGATCGCCCGGTTCAGCAACTGCTGCGGCGTCAGCGACCCCATGCACTCCGGGTTGATCGTGATGCCGCTGATATACAGATCGTTGTACAACCCGCACGCATTGGCACGGTAGCAGTACGTGACGTACATGGTGCACGGCAGGCCGTTCGGGTCCGTGAAGGAGATTGCCTGGGACGTCACCGGCCCGATCCAGGGCGTGTCGTGGCAGTCGGGGGTGGCGGGGCATTGCGCGCGTGCGGGGGCGAAGGCCGCGAGCGCAACGAGCATCACCGCGGCGATCCATCGATATCTCATCGTAGTACCTCCATTCTGGAATTGTGGAACACATCGAAACGATTGTGGAGGAGGAGCACCGGACGCCCGAACCGTTGAGCATGCCGGAACTGCAGCGAATATACGGCCTCGGTGGTCCGGGCGCAATGGGGCGAGGCGGTGCTCCGGGGGCCGGAACGGAGACGAAGGGGGCGATTCGTTCTGTATATTTCCTGCCGACCGATCGATGCCTCCGAAGAACTCCGAACGCCTCCTGCCTACACGGAAAGAGACCCAATGGGCCGGTTCCGCCCCCCTGGGCACGACACCGCCGGTATACGGTCGCGCATCCCGGTGCGGTATCGACGGAGACGGCTCTTTCGATTGCACGGCACACTCCGGATGCGGCGGCCCTCGCCCGGTGAGCCGGCGTTTCCCGGGCCGGCTTCTCGATTCGCGCGTGTTTGATCACTCGGCACAGAATCTCCGCCAACGGCCGTGATACCGCCGCACGCCGCGTGTCTTGGGTCCGAATGCCGCGTCGGCGCCCCACCCGCGCGGCCACCTGTCACGCGTGACACACGCCATACGGCGTCGCGCGCACCTCTCGAGGAGCCTGGAATGAACGCATTGATACGCACCCTTACCGTCATCGTCCTTTCGGCCTTCACCTCCTCCGCGGCCCTCGGCCGGGGCTGGACGTTCGCGACGCACGCGGGGGGCGCCGGCAACGACTACGGCGATCACGTGGCGGTGGACGACCAGGGGAACAGCTACGTGGTCGGGGAGTTCGCCGGCACCGCGCGCTTCGACACGATCACGCTGGCGACCGAAGGGCACTGGGGCGTCTATCTGGCGAAGTACAACCCGGAGGGTCGGGCCGTCTGGGCCACGCGCCTGGCACGCACGACCGCCCCGACCTCCGACATCTACGCCAACGCGATCGAGCGTGACCGGGCGGGAAACATCTACGTCGCGGGCCGCTTCGTGACCGACGCCACGTTCGGCGACGACGCTCGCACCAGCCTCGGCTCCTCCGACATGTTCCTCGTGAAGCTGAGCCCGACCGGCCGCATGCTCTGGCTCAGGACGCCGGGCGGCGTCGGCAACGGCAGCTACGGCCAGGACGGGATCAGCGCCATCGCGCTGGACTCCGCCGGCAACTGCTATCTGGCGGGCACCTACAACACCGACGCACGGTTCGATTCGATCGCGCTCTCGAGCGGGCTCACCTACGAAACGTTTGTCGCCAAGTACGACAGCTCAGGCCGCGCGCTCTGGGCACGTTCGGCCGGAGGGATGGGCGCGCTGCACATCGCCCTCGGCATCGCCGTCGACCGCGCCGGCAACAGCTATACCACAGGGAAGTTCTTCAACACGATCTCCTTCGGACCGTACTCGTTCACCGCCGACGACGCCGAGCAGAAGATCTTCATCGCGAAGGCGGATCCGAACGGAACGTTCCTCTGGGCGAAGGAGGTCGGAAGCGGGAGCTACTACGGCTTCGGCGAGAATGTGGCCGTCGATGCCGAGGGGAACGCGTACATCGCCGGTGAATTCCGCGCGTCGATCCGCCTCGGCTCCACCGAATACAGCTTCAACAACGGGCTGCACTACGCGGCGCTGCTGGTGAAGTACGCGGCCGACGGCTCATACCAATGGTCGGCTCGGTCGAGCGGGGACGCGCACACCGCCTCGGGCTCGTGCGTGCGGGTGGACGATGACGGGAACGTCTTCATGACCGGGGGCTTCACCGGGCAGGCCGAGTTCGGAGATCTCCACGTCGGCAATCCCGACGCTCACGCGAGCGCCTATCTGGCTCGGTTGACGCCGCAGGGTGCATTCGCCGCCGTCGAGACGATCGCCGGCACGGGGACGGCATCGGGAAGCGCGATCGCGATCGCCCCGAACGGCGACTGCCTGCTCATCGGATCGTTCACCGACTCGGTCAGCGTCGGCGGCAGCGGGCTGCGCAGCGCGGGGGGCATCGACATGTTCCTGGCACGATTTACGCGGGGCGCGTCCGATGTGGCGGATCACCCGGCCGCACCGACGCCGGACCTGCGGCTGTATCCGAACCCCGCCCGCGACTTCGTGCGCCTCACGGGCCTGCCCGACGCGGCGATCGTCGAGATCGTTTCGCTCGACGGCACAACGAAGCTTCGGACGTCGGATCACGATCATATCGACCTGCGCACGCTTCGTGCCGGAGTGTACGTGGTGCGCTCAAACGGCATGGCACGTAAGCTGCTGAAGGTCGGCGCGGAACCGTGACGGAAGTTCAACGACACACGCACCGTGCGATGCCGATCGAGTTCACGGAGTGACGGCCGTCGTGGCCGTCTGCCCTCGCGGTCGTCACTCTGCATACTGGAACGTCGGCACGCGCAGTTCCACCGGGGCCGGCGTATCAATCGGCCGGCTCAATGAGTCACTGCGGTCGTCAACCCGACGCACACCTGTCGGCTTTCAACGCTTGTAATTCGTTGGGTAATTCCCGATCATCTCACCGCAGAGTCCACAATCATCTCTCCGGCATTTCATTTCGGTGTGCTCGTCGACACCTCGTTCTCACGTATGCCATTGACCGAACGTCTGGTGTGGCGCATCGGCGCGGCTTCGGTCCGATGCAGGATCGGTCCCACGCGTCGCTGACGGCAGCGGTCGGGCGTTGCTTCCGAGAGCATCGCGCGAAGCCGTGAAGGCCCGCTGCCGTCGCACCACGCGAGTATCCGTCGGTGCATACGCTTTCGACGTCGGTGAGTACACCACCATCGTAATCGGAGGTTGTGGTATGTTCCAACGTCTTCTATTGACCATTTTCGGTGCATGTGTTCTCGCCACCGCCGCACATGCACAAGCCGGACGCACAATTTATTCGTCCGCCGTCTCGGTGCTCACCGCGGACTGGAATCCGCTCGACAACCGCATTGCGTTCGGTGACAACCGCGGTGACGTTCGGATCTGGGACGACGACGCG
>CAZJYH010000296.1:0-6305 GCA_964549365.1 uncultured Alphaproteobacteria bacterium | reverse complement strand
AACAGCGTGGATAGTCAGCGGGTGGCGCTGATCGACAGCCTCGGCGTGATGCCGTGCACAACCGCATGCGTGCCCGTGATCTTCGGCACGCGCCCGGTGCTTGCGCTGGTGAAATACGTGGTGCCGACCTCACTGCATGGCCTCCGCGCGTTCATCCGATTGCGGCCGCGTGCACGCGGCACGGGAGAATACTTCTTCACGCGCAACGAAAGTCCCACGGTAGGGTACAGCGAGAAGCTCAATAACCCCATGTGGATAGAATATCTGCGGGCGTGGAGTCAGCTTCTGGTGAAGCCCTCCACCGGCACGAGTGACGTCGCCGCCAGGGGCACGCTTCAGGTTGCGACCATGCAGGACGCCGCCGCCATCACATTCGCAAGCCCACCCGACGCGCATTCGACCGCGATCGCGGTCTTCGACGCGTCCGGAAACGCGGTGTTCTACCCATACAGCAGCCCGGGAGCCGTTGAGGGCGGAGCGGTATCCTATCGCTTCACACAGAGCGGCGTGTTCTTCGTTTCCCTCATTGCCGACGGACGCATTGTCACCACGGAAAAGGTTTCCATCACCAGGTAATACAACCATGATCAACATAGCTCGCACTCTCGCGGCGGTCGCACTGATCGCCATGGCAACCGCTTTGCCTGTACAGGCACGAGGCAAGAGACTTCCGCCACCGCCGTTCATGGGAGGAAGTGTCGGGGGGTGGTTGCAAAGAGGCGCATTGTTCAACGACCCGGAGCACCCGCTGGGACCGGGCTTCGGTGATCCCAGAGACGGTAAGGATGAAGATCCCTTCGGCGGCGGTACCGGTTGGGGATATGGAGACGGCGGAACGGGCGGCAAGGGAGGCAACGGCGGTGCGGGATGTCCGGGGAACTGCAACCTTGAAACCATGACGGGACCATGCGAGCCTGTCTGCGAGTGCTATGTGCAGATGGGCGATCATCAGGGCACGCCGGAAGAGGGGGCGTCGTATGTTTACGGAAGCTGTATACGAGTGGGGTACTACCCGGATGCCGTCGATAGCTCGTGCAAGGAAGAGTTGGACAAGTGCTCGGTGGCGATACAGGCAAAGTAGTCGCGGCCTCTCGGTGGTGCCGCAGTTTGAGATGGACATCCTGCTCTTGAGTATGCAGGGCCTGGACAATCATAGGCCGCCGCTCCGCGGGGTACACCGAAGAAGACGCCGATCACTATAGATAGGCCGCCGCTCCGCGGTTGAGAGCCCCTCGGCCCCAGGCGTCCCCGAGTGTACTCGGGACAGGCTCCGATGCGACCCATGTATAGTTGGGCATCGTCTACCCGATATCGGGCGCCGTAGGTGCGGCATGTTCGGGTGCGGCCACTTATCATCCGTGCAGACTGAGGTACGCCGGCCTCTCAATTTCCCGGCACACAACAATCGGGCGTCACGTCATGCGATAGGGCGCCCGTTCTCTACGGTCATCCCCCATCCGGGGCGAACCGCCCACGCCCTCACTCGGCCCGCCGCAGCCGCGCGGCGAACATGCCGTCCGTGTTGTGGATGTGGGGGAACGTCTGAAGGTAGCCGTCGGCGGCGACCTCGGCCGGAAGCAGGCCGGCCGCATCCTCCAACGCGAACTCGGGGTGCTCGGCGAGGAAGGCCCGCACGATCCCCTGGTTCTCCTCCGGCTCGATGGTGCAGGTGGCATACACCAGGCACCCGCCGGGGCGCACCAGCCGCGCGGCGTTCCGCATGATGCTCTGCTGCAGGGTTGCCATCTGCTCGATGTCCTCGGGCTTGCGCTTCCACTTGATGTCCGGCTTCTTGGCGAGGACGCCGAGACCGGAGCAGGGGGCGTCGACGAGGACGATGTCGGCCGGGGGGAGATTCACCGCGCGGGCGTCCCCCTCGACCGTGACGATGGTTCCGGCAAGCCCGAGGCGTTCGGCTGCTTCATTGATCTGCGGCAGCTTCGAGCCGTACGTGTCCACCGCCACGATCTCGCCGTTGCCGGCGATCATCTCGGCCAGCGCCGTCGTCTTTCCTCCCGGGGCCGCGCAGAGGTCGATGATCCGCATGCCCGGTTTCGCGCCGGTCAACCGACATGCCAGCACTGCCGCCTCGTCCTGCACCGTGTACCGTCCCTCCCGGAAGAACCGATCGCCGGCGATCCCCCCGATCCCGTCGGCCAGCACCACATCCGACGCGTACGGTGCGGGCTCGGCGTCGATGCCCCGATCCTTCAGGTAGGCGAGGGCTTCCTCGACGCTGGACCGCATCGGGTTGACGCGCAGGCCGAGGTGAGGCCGGCGGTTGTTGGCCTCGAGAAGCTGCTCGGTTGCGGCCCCTCCGAAGCGCTCGGCCCAGCGGCGCACCATCCACAACGGATGCGAGCCCATGATGGCCAGGTAACGCGGGGCGTCGCTGGTACGTTCCGGATAGGAGATGGAATGCAATCGGCGGATCACGCTGCGCAGCACGCCGTTGACGATGCTGGCCGATCGTGCGCCCTTGATCCGCTTGATGATCTCCACGGATTCGTTCACGGCCGCCGAGTGCGGGATGCGGGTGAGGAACAGGATCTGGTACAACGCGACGCGCATGGCGTTGCGGACCACCGGGAGGCACTTGGCGAATTCGCCGTGATAGAAGCCCATCAGCACCCAGTCGAGCCGTCCCTGCCAGCGGAGCACCCCGGTGGCGATCTCGTTGAGCAGGCGCCGATCGGCATCGTTCAGCTCCGGCGAGCCGAGTTCGCGATTCAGGAGCTTGTCGAGATAGGCGTCGCTCTGCTCGACGCGCGTGAGGACTTTGACGGCGATGCCTCGCGCCCCATGAAACAGTGACGTTTGGGGGGGGATGGGGTCCGTCATATTGGTATCATTCGCTTGCTGTAACATTCGATCGGGTTCCTGGTCATGCTACTACGAGTGTCGGCCGGCAGGGCATTCGGCGACATCTGCTGAAAAAGGATTGAATCTCTCGCTTCGGCAAGAGAATATCTGTAAATTCTCTCGCCCAGTCAGGTGCCCGCTCGCCCGAAGCCGAAGGCTTCGCACATATTACGCGTCTACTATCCATGATAGTCGTACGGGACGTAGTCATCGCATTCTTCCTTTAACGCTGAGCATATGACGGATGTTCGCCCCCCAATTGCGGCCATTGCACTCACACTGGCCTGTCTCTTTGCCGCACCGCAGCTTCTGGCGCAGGGCGAGGATGACCCGTTGGCGCCCCGGACGGTGAATCAGCGGATCGGCGGCGAGCTCGGATTCTCCGCGCTCTGGCAGAGCGGGGTCTATGAGGCGGAGTGTGGCCGGTTCGAGACGGGCGCCCGCATCACCCCGTTCATCGCCGTTGCCTACGATTATGCCCTGACGCGCGCGCTTCGATTCGAGGCGCTCCTCGGATATCGGGGGTACGGCGTCAGCAGTTCGTACACGTCGCGCGAGCTGGCTGTGATCGATGTGGTTGATCCGGATGCCCCCGACGGATCCAGTACCGCGCGCGTCAATCTGGATTTCGAGAACGTCGGCACCGCGAATTTCACGACCATCTTCCTCATGCCCTCGGTGAAGCTCTATCCGACCAAGGGGTTCTACTTCGGTGCCGGGGCAAACGTCGGGCTGATCATGGGGGGGACGTCGCAGTACACGAAGAATATCCTCTCGAAGGCCGTCAATGTCGAGAACGTGGGATTGACGGAGGTTTCGTTTTCGGTGAAGGATGCATCCGATCCGTACTCGATGGTGTACGATCCGCAGCCGATCAAGAACAAGTCGAGCCTGGGAATGGACCTGATCGGCTACATCGGCGCCGAGATCCCGTTTGGGCGGCATCTGCGGATGGGGCCCCGCATCACCTACCAGATGCCGCTCACGCCGATCGTGACCGATCCCGAGCTGAAGTTTTCATCGGTGACGCTGACGCTCGGCGCCCGATGGGAGATTGAATGAGAGGACTGCTTCCCCGCGGCTTCGACACCGTACGCATCGGAGTCACGAGGGACGCGAGGAACGATTCCGTTCCGCTTTGACAAGGAACATCTGACGGCCCGGTCGCTCGTGGATGGAGGTTAACCCGTTACTAACGCTCCCTTTCATGGCTCACAGCAACTACATTGTCCAACAACACCGAGCGCATCGAAGCTGGTCCCTCAGGCTGCTGCTTCTTGCGCTTGTGCTGTTCCCGGCCTCCCTTTCGGCTCAGGAGTTCTCCTCGGTCGGCAATCAGTACGTGACGGCCTACGTTGCCAACAGCGTCGGCAGTTACTACGGCGGCGGCCGCTTCTATATCGACGCGGGTCCGTTCCACGGCGGGTACAAATTTCTGTACTACGTCACCTCGAACGTGATCTTCCGGATTCAGAACGCGAACGGGACGAACTACTATACCAACGCGAAATCCGTGTTCGGGGGGCAGCCGCTCGAGGATGACGGCGTTACGCCCGTTCCCTACGCCGCGTTCGACAGCATCTACATCGCGAAGGACACGATCGCGGTCACCTGGAAGAAGCTGGACGGCTTCACGGTGACCATGCGGGTGTTCGCCGAGCCGGTCACGTCGCAGTACGCGCGCGGCAGCGACGTCATCATCGAATTCAGCTACTCCTTCGATCCGCTTGCGCCGCCGGCCAAACTCGGCATCCTCATGATGCTCGACACCTACAACGGCCAGGCCGACGGCAGCGGCGGCGCGGGAGACAAGTCCGCGGTGATCACCACGAGCGGGTACTTCCCGACCGATCAGCCCGGCAAGCTGTTCCAGCCACCGAACGAGGCGATCCCCGACTTCTACCATGTCGGCAATTTCCTGGCGATCCCGCCGGTCAACACCGTGCTTCCGATCCATCGCCTGACCGGAACGTCGCACAATGGGCTGCCGCTTACCACGCCGGATATCCTGGCGATCGGCAACTGGCGCCGCTTCCGGTTCCTCTCCTGGGACGTCACCGGCACCGACGTGGGCGCCGGGAACCTCGGCGATTGCGCGACGATCATACGCTGGGGTGAACTGAAGGGGAGCGGGACCGTGCGCACCGCGTTCGGCATGGATGACAAGGAGGGGAACAACGTCTTCCATTGCCGCGACAGCAAGATCTTCGTCGACATCAAAACCGAGCGGGTTGTGCAGCAGACCGTGGTCGACGGCGCCTATTCGCCGTCGCAGTTCGATGTGGAGATGTGGGTGAGCAACACCAGCGACGCGTTCCTGACCGCGACGATCACGTTCACGCAGCCCGTGGGCGCTCCGCTTGCGTCCGGACGCCTGACGATCGATGGGTCGACGCCGGCCGTGCAGGTGATACCGTTGCCCATGCGCGGCACCAAGAAGGTGCGATGGCGATTGAACCTCGTCCCCGGGACCACCGATGAACTGCTCGATGTGCCGCTGGACTTCCGGTTCCAACTGACCGGGGTAACCGGGCCTCCGCGCGTCTTCAAGCTGCCGTGCAATCCGATCGTGACGATCAAGGGGAAGCGGAAGCCGCCGGATCCGCAGGACACGATCGCGCCGGTGATCCAGCGCATTTCGTCGCAGGCCAAGCCGACGCCCGCGTGGTCGTTCCGTACGTTCGATCGACATCTCGGCTATGTCTGGGATACGGGGCTGGACCGCATCGTGGTGGAACAGAACGACAATGCGAACTTCGACTTCAAGAACACGCCGCTCGCCTTCCGTCGCTGCGACACCACCGAGACGGTGATGCTCGACGCGAAGGTGATCGATACGTCGAAGGCCGCCCGCATCGTCTTCGCGGTCTATGACTGCCGCGGCAACGTCTCGCGCGATTCGGTGTTCTACAATCCTCGGCCCGACATCTTCAAGCCCCGCGTCGAGCGCGTGGTGGCCACCGGAGGCAATCCGGCCGACCCGCCGTGCAACGCGCGGATCTACGAGGTCTATCTGAGCGATACGATCAACCAGCGCGTCGACGCCGGCGACATCGGGTTCTCGTACGGCTCGCTGTCGGTGGTTGGGGCGCTGGTGAACTTCACATCGCTCGAGATCAACTTCGACCGCGCCGACGTGCCGATCCGGGATTTCGATCCGCGCGCATCGTTCCGTCTGAGCGTCGTCGATACGATGTTCGACGCCAGCGCCCGCGTGAGCGTCGTGGACTATGCCGGCAATGCCGATACCGTCAACATCGAGTATTGCACGCTCCCCGACATCCAGGCGCCGATCGCCACGCCCGTGCCGACGCCGAATCCCGATCCGCGCTTCGGTCCGAAGCAGTGGACCGTGACGGCCACGGATGTGCAGGCCTGGGACCGTGGGCTCGACAGCATCGTGGTGCTCGACAGCCTGAACGTGCGCCTGTCGTCGCTCGGGG
>CAZJYH010000295.1:0-6318 GCA_964549365.1 uncultured Alphaproteobacteria bacterium | reverse complement strand
GGTGGTGCCGATCGACGCGCCGCACATGTTGCTCGAGACGGCTCCCGCCGCGGCCGCATCGGCGATCGCGGCGTTCCTGGACCGCGCTGCGTACGTCGGCCCCGCTCGTTGACTCCGTACGCGCCGGGGCCTATCTTGCCGCTCCAACATCATACCGCTGCGATGCCGCGCCCGACCGTGCGTGTATCGTACGCATCATCAGGGTTCATCCTCCCCGACGCCATGAAGCGCATGTCGGCCGACAACCGCGGCGGGTTCCCCGCCACTCGCATCTCCGCCATCGTCGCCGCATCGAGCAGCGACCGCGGGATTCGTGCGCGCGGTCTGGAGGCCGTGGCCGCCGCCTATCGCCTTCCGGTCTACAAGTACATACGTCTGCGGTGGAAGGGGACGCGCGAGGAGGCGGAGGATCGAACGCAGGGCTTCTTCACCGAGGCGATCGACAAGAACTGGTTCGCTCGATACGAGCCGGACCGCGCGCGCTTTCGCACGTTCCTCCGCTCCTGCCTCGACGCGTACCTGGCCAACGAAGCGAAGTCGGCCGCCCGGATCAAGCGCGGCGGCGATGCCACCATCGTGACGTTCGACTTCGAGGAGGCGGAGCGCGGGCTTGCCGGGCAGAGCGTCGCCGCGCATGAGATCGACGCATATTTCGAGCGCGAGTTCGTGCGCAGCCTCTACTCGATCGCGGTCGATCGGCTTCGCGATGAGCTGGGGGCCTCAGGGAAGGGGATCCATTTCGTTCTCTTCGAGGAGTACGTGCTCGCCGATGCGGAGGCAGGCGAGCGCCCGGGCTATCGCGAACTCGCCGAACGGCATGGCCTGCCGGTCACCACGGTCACCAACCACCTCGCCGGCGCGCGCCGGTGTTTCCGGCGAATCCTGCTCGAAGCGCTGCGCGAGTTGACCGCGACCGACGAGGAGTTCCGCTCCGAGGCGCGGGCGCTGCTGGGGGTGGAGCCCGAATGAGCCTTCTCTCGGATCGTGCGCTCGATCGGCTGCGGGCCGACGCCGCCGTTCCCGACCTGGTGGGGACGCGCTATCGGATGGTGCGCTTCATCGCGGCGGGGGGCATGGGCGGGGTCTACCTGGTGGAGGATACCGCGTTGAGCCGGCATGTGGCGATGAAGGTGATCGCGAGCCTCGATGACGCCGACCATCTCGCCGAACGCATGCTGGCCGAGGCGCGCATCGTTGCGGGGCTCGAGCACCCTGGCATCGTTCCGGTGCACGATGTCGGGCGCCTCGCCGACGGCCGGGTATTCTTCACGATGAAGTACGTGCGCGGTGAGCGGCTGGACCACCATGCCCGCGGTCTGAGCGCGATCCCGGACCGGCTGCGCCTGCTGCATCGACTCTGCGAGGCGGTCGCGTTCGCGCACGCGCACGGCGTGGTGCATCGCGACCTGAAGCCCGCGAACGTGATGGTGGGTCCCTTCGGCGAAGTGCTCGCGATGGATTGGGGGATCGCGAAGCTGACGCGCCCGCACGCCATGGCGGCCGACACGGTGGGGGGCGCGGGGCCTGGAACCGTTCGCGACGAACTCGACGCCGGCGAGAACCCCGTGGCCGGAAATACCGCCGAGGGCACGGTGCTGGGAACGCCGCGGTACATGTCGCCGGAGCAGGCGCGCGGCGACGCGGCCGGCGCGGACAGTCGAAGCGATGTGTACGCGCTGGGGGCGATTTTGCATTTCCTGCTCGTCGGGGTCCCCCCCGGCGATGAGCCGCCGCCGGACGCCCGCCCGTTCGCCCGGCTGCCGAGGCCGCTGCGTGAAATCTGCCGCAAGGCGACGGCCGAGGCTCGAAGTGATCGCTATGCCGATGCCGGCGAACTGGCGGCGGATATCCTCTGTTATCTGGACGGCCGGCCGGTGAGCGCCTACCGTGAGTCGCCGGTCGAGCGAGGCGTTCGGTTCCTTCGCAGGAACATCTACATCGTGCTGCTGATCGTTGCCTACCTGGTGATGCGCGCCGTCGTGTTCCTCGCCGTTGGGCGATAACAGACTGTGGAACAGCGTCACCTGCTGCGTCGGCCTGCACGCCCGCGCACTGCGGGGTCCGGCAGTGACGCCTCGTTCGCGTTCGTTCGGCCGCCGTGCATCCGCTCGTTGTTGAACAGTCCGTGGCAGCGTAGTAAATCAACAGGCTGATAAAGGAATCGTGGCGGACGTGTAATGGTACGTCCGGGGAGATGCCGCGCGCGGCTCGTGTCGCGCATGCGGCGCGGATGCTCCCCGTGTACGTTCCATACATCATCAAGGAGAGATCGACATGTTTCGTCCGAGCCATTGGGACATGGTCGCCGACGACCCCCAGCGCGCCATCGCATTCTACAGCAACGTGTTCGGCTGGACCTTCCAGAAGTGGGAGGGGCCGGTGCCGTACTGGATGTTCATCACGGGGACCGACGGCGCTGGGATCAACGGCGGCATGGGGCCGCGCCGTTCGCCGGAGGAGGTTTCGAGCAACGTGGTGGACGTTCCGGACGTCGACGCGACGATCGCGAAGGTGGTGGAGAACGGCGGCACGGTGATCGTGCCGAAGTCCGCGATCCCCGGAGTCGGGTGGATCGCCTACTTCCACGACACCGAGCGCAATCAGTTCGGCATCATGCAGTCGGATCCCGACGCGAAGTAACCATCGGCAGCCCGGTCGCGGCGTCCCGGGCGGCGGCGCGACCTGGCAACTCAACACACATGGAGGCACGTTATGTCCAAACCCGTACTCGGATTGCTACTCGGCGCCGTGCTCGGCGCGCTCGACGGCTTCACGGCGATCTTCACCCCGGCGGTCGCCGACCAGGTGCTTGAGATCATGTTCTACTCGATGGTGAAGGGGATCATCGGCGGCGTGGTTACCGGACTGGTGGCGCGCAAGCTGCACTCGTTGCCGCTCGGCATCCTCGTGGGGCTGCTTGTCGGCGCGGCGCTCGCGTTTCTCGTCGCGTCGATGCCCGATCCGAAGACCGGCCAACACTACTATCTCGAGATCATGCTTCCCGGTTCGATCGTGGGCGCCATCGTCGGCTTCGCGACGACGCGATACGGCCGGCCGGTGCCGAAGCCCGCCGCCGGTTGAGCGCGCGGGAGCCGAACCATTCATCAAGCGGAGGAGATCGTTCATGCTGACGCGCGAGGAGTTGATCGAGGAGATCGTGCTGGAGTGCGCCGTCGCCAAGCATCTGTACACCAAGCTGAACCCGGCCGACGCTGACTACCGGCCGTCTCCGGGGCAGCGTTCCACGCTGGAGCTGCTCCGCTATCTGGCGATATGCGGGTCATCGTCGGCCTATCATATCGCCACCGGCGACGAGCACGGTGCGCGCGATCGCTACACCAGCACGGCGAACATGGCGTTCGAGGAATTTCCGGAGGCGATGGACCGGCAGATCGAGGAGCTGCGCGCGGTGATCGGCGCCGTTCCCGAGGCCGATCTGACGACGCGAACCGCCCCGCATCCCGACGGCAACGAGTACCCGCTCGGGTTGATGTTCGTGAAGATGCCGTTGAAGTGGCTGACGGCGTATCGCATGCAGTTGTTCCTGTACGCGAAGGCCAACGGCGCCGAAGAGATCAACACCGTCAACAACTGGGTCGGCCGCGACCGCGCGCGCCCGGCTTCGGCAACCGCGCCGGAACCTGCGGCGGAGCAATCGACAGCAACGCCCGCGGCGTCCGACGCCGCAACGGAGTAGCGGCGAACGACGCGATCGACTCCGAACCCTGAACATGTGCGCGGCCCTTCGGCGAGACGGAGGGCCGCGCACGGCGTTCGGGGGGATGCGATTGCGTCGGTGGCGGATCGCAGGGCACAACCGGTTCACCCACCGCACTATCGATCTTGCTGTTATATTCCCGTGCTGTCGATCACACGTTCTGCCAACCTGCCCGGGAATGATGCCGCGAATCAAGGCCTGTCTC
The DNA here is from genome assembly GCA_964549365.1 of uncultured Alphaproteobacteria bacterium. GTDB lineage: Bacteria > Bacteroidota > Ignavibacteria > OLB7 > OLB7 > JAFDZV01. Next base: position 2,395 of record CAZJYH010000295.1, on the reverse strand, counting down.
GTCGCGATTGCCGTGGCGCTGCTTGCGGTTGTACCGCTTGCCGCCCAGAAGCGCGCGCCCGTCCCCTCGGACGAGGAGCAGCGGCGTCTGTTGTCCGAAGGGAACGAGTTTCACGACAACCAGGACGCCGAGGCGGCGATCGCCCGATACCAGCATGTGCTGCAGTTGAACGCGGACAACGTGGACGCGATGTTCGAGCTGAGCACGACGTACTTCGAGAAGGGGGACTACGCGATCGGCCTGGAGACCGCCCTGAAAGGGACCGAGTATCGTTCTGACCATCTGGGGGGATTCTATGTGATAGCCGGCACGTGCCACGATGCGCTCGGGCGTCCGCGCGAGGCCGAGGCGGCGTATCGCGAGGGGATCCGGTACGATTCCACGAACTTCCTGCTCTATTACAATCTCGGCGTCACGTGCATGGCGCGGAAGCGGTTCGACGACGCGGCGGCGAGCTTCCGCAGCGCGCTCCTGCTGAACCCGAATCACGCCGGCAGCCACATCGGGTACGCGCAGGCCTGCGGAGCGCGCGGTGAACGGATCGCGGCCTTCCTCGCCTACACGCGCGCGCTGGTGCTCGAGGCCGGCTCCAGCCGATCCGAGCGTGCCGTGCAGATCATCGGCGAGCTTCTGCGGACGACGCCGGAGCCCGCCTGGATGGGGCGCAAGGGACATGCCGCGGCGTTGAAGGCGGAGCCGATGTTCGCGTCGGCGTGGCACTACATCGATTCGTTGCCGTTGCTCGCGCCGGCGGAGATCACGTTCAACGAGCTGACCGTTCGACTGGGCGGGCTCCTCAGAAGCGCCTCCGGTGCCCGGGCCGACGCCGGCACGCGTGCGGGCGCCGAACCGCCGTTCGCCGTTGCGTACTACGTCCCGTACTATCGCGCATTGCTGGATCGCGGCTACATCGCGCCGCTCGCATGCCATGTGTTCCAGACGCTGCCGCTGGAGGATCTCGCCGCATGGCGACGGCACAACGAGGGGCGGCTGGATGAGTTCCTGGAGTTCTCGCGTTCGTCGCGCTGGACGGCGAGCACGAAGTGAGCCGCCTCTGCGTCAATCCCCTGCCTCACAGGGCCTGTCGACCGCCTCGGAACGTTGAACGTTACGCACACCCTGAACCGATTCGATGTACAAGAAAGATTATATCCTGACGATGGCGGAGCAGCTGGCGCAGTTCCTGGCGCGCGTGCTGTTCCTGCGCGAGACCCGACGGCTGGACGTTGCGATGGTGGAGATCGAGGATTTTGCCGGCAAGGTGTTCGGCGTCTCGCTGGAGAAGCTGCGCACGATGCCACACGACGAGCTGCTGGCCTTCTGCAGCCGCGACGGCGTGCTGCAGTTGGAGACGGCGACATCACTGGGGCGGCTGTTGAAGGAGACCGGCGACATCGAGCGCCTGGAGGAGAAGCCGGCGCTTCCCCCGTGCGAGTACTACACACGCGCGCTGACCCTGTTGCTCTCGGCCTACGGCGACGGCACCGTGGCGTTGCCGCTCGACGCGCTCGACACGATCGACATCCTGATCGAACGCATCGATGGCTGCGCGATGCCGCCGTCGATGCCGGCGTTGCTCTTCCCGTTCTTCGAAGGAGTGACGGCCTACGCCGATGCGGAGAACATGCTGTTCGAGATGGTGGAGCTCGGCGTGCCCGATGCCGTTGCCGCCGGCATGGCCTTCTATGATCGGCTGCTCCTGCTGGACGACGACGCGCTTGTCTACGGCGGACTTCCGCGCGCCGAGGTGGAGGAGGGGCGCAGCGCGCTTCTCTCAAGGGTAGCATAGACCGAGCCGTCTGCGGTCCGTTCTCCGCGTATCGTTCGCTTCGCGCGGCGCGGCCGTTCGCGTATCCTCCATCTTCGCTCATTTCTTTCGCCGTGCGCTCGATGCGCCCGGCGCCGGCATCTTCCAATCCTCTGATCCATGCCTGAACCCCAGCCCCTATCGATGGACGACGTGCGCGCCGGCATGACGCCGGAGCGCGTGCGTTCGTTCCAGATCATCTATGCCGCGATCGGCGGGCTCACGCTCTTTCTGATGGCGGTGCTCTTCTTCCTGTACGGCCTCGGGAGCGAGACGCCGCGCCCGGTTGCCGGCGACGACAGCATCCGCCTGATGGGCATCGTGCTCGCGATCTGGTCGCCGATCAGCTGGGTGCTCGGCACATGGCTGTACGGCGCGGTGGTGGGGGGGCGCATCGCGGTGAAGAACTCGATCACCGACGGAGGTGCATCAATGGGTGTGGAAGATGCGCTCGGCCGACTGCGCGTGGGGATGATCCTGCGGATCGCGTTCTTCGAGGGGCCCGCGCTGCTCGGCGCGGTGATGGGGATCATCGGCATCACCGACGGCGTGATCTTCGCCCACCCGATCTACCTGCTCTGCATCGTT
>CAZJYH010000294.1:0-6378 GCA_964549365.1 uncultured Alphaproteobacteria bacterium | reverse complement strand
AGTCGGACGTCGGAATAAGGGAACGGCGGGCGCGTTCCGGTCTTCAGGTTTTCGACCACTTGCGGCGCGTACGAACCCCGGATGATCTCCAGCCACTTCTGTACGTCCCCCTTGTGCTTGAACGTCGCGCCCTTCCCCCTGCCGGAGGCGGCGAAGAACTCGTTGAGATCGAATTCATCGAACTCCCCCGCGTTCGCGATCGCCAGCAATTCATCCGGCATCTGGTAGGTGAGCAGGCGCATTTGCGGCAGCGCGGCGTACGGATTCCATTTGCCGGGATTCCCGGCGGCAAACTCTTCCTTCGCCCGCTGCTCGTCGGTATACGTCCAGTTGAATATCTGCTCCTCGATGAACTCGCCCGTGGCCAGGGCCCTGAATGGGGTTCCGGAGAGATATAGATACGCCCTGGTCGTGATCGGGAGGAAGTCGGCCTCCTTCTCCGAGAGCACGCCCAGATCCTCGTTCATATTTTCAAGACCGGCTGCATACTCGTGCTTTGCCTCCTTCTTCGCGACGGCCTCTTCCTCCCCCTCGAAAAGCTCCTTCGCGGTCTCGCGCCACGCGCCGAAGTGGTACTCGTCGAACACGACGAGATCCCACTTCACCTTGTGGAGCCATTCGTTGTTCGGCTTGATATTCCCAACCTGGTCGCGCCCGAGGAGATCCTGAAAGGAGCCGAAATAGACCACCGGCTTCCTGCGATCGATCTTCGTGGGATCCTTGTCGGAGGTGCGGGAGAGATACTGCCAGCCGTCGAAGTCCACGTGAGACTCCAGATCCATCTGCCACGCATCTTCCACGGCGGGCTTGAACGTCACCACCAGCACGCGTTTCGCGCCGAGCTTCTTCGCGAGCTGATACGCTGTGAAGGTCTTGCCGAAGCGCATCTTCGCGTTCCAGAGGAAGCGTGGGACCGCGTGTATATCCTCGTTCCAGATCGAGTGGAAATAGGCGTGCGTTCTGTTCACCGCCTCGGCCTGCTCCCGGCGCATCGGGAACTTCCAGTTACGGGTGCCGGGAAGTTCGGTGCCGGTGGAAAGCTCGGTGAGGACGGCCCGCACATCGGCGACCGTACACCGCATCCATTCGAGCTCGGCCTTTGCGAACCCCTTCTTGACGAGCGCCGCGCGCACCTGATGATCGGTGATGATGGTACCGTCGTCGCGCTCGGCAGGTTCGTCCAGTTTGATCGTGTAGTTCTTGATCGCGGCGGTCTTGAGCTGCTCGGCCACGCGCTTCTTCACGTCGCGCGTCGTCTGCCCGACCTTCAGAAGCCCCTTGTGAGCCTTGTCGTCGATTGCGTAGGCATAGATGCGCGGCCGTGTCTTGGGTTTCGGCGCGAGGATTTCGTCGATGGTTGGCTTATTCATCATCACCTTCATCTGAGACCACCTCATCTGGAGCCGCATCATTGTGCTCGGCTACCTGCGACTCAATGAAGGCGACCTCTTCGTCGGTCAACTTGTAGCGCTTGTAGAGTTTGGCGTCTGTCCACTCCCGACCAAGCGGCAAGTCTGGCACGAATCCGTAGACGTCGCGTGTGGCGTGCTGCGTCGATTTACGAAGAGAGACAAGGAATCGAACAAACCGAGTGCGCAAATACTTCGCATAGTTGGCCGCTTCGGCTTCATTGTCGAAATGCCCCGCAACAAGGTAGGTCTCCGTACAAGCTGTACCCGGTTCGGCAACGATGGGTTTGCTGAGGAACTTCGTCTCCACCGCCGCGCTTGTTCCCTGCACCGCAGTCATAAGCACTTTCCACTCATCGATCCATGTGTGGTTCACCGCGATTTCTGAGCGCTCCACCCAACTGACCTTTTGTGATCCAAAGAGCTTTATTGGCTTTTTGAGACCGCTTGGACCCGACTTGCCATGAAAAAAGGTGCGTAGTCCGAAAGGCTTCCCGCCTGATACACGCGAACTGAGAGTTCGCTCACGCTTCGCTCTCACCTTCTCCAGGATCGGCACGGCCTCATTGCGACGCACAAGGACGTCGTAGGTATCGAGGTGCCGTATAACAGCAGGTCCGGTCGGCTGCCCATCCCAAATGGTCAGAAATGTGCATGGCCCGTTGTAGTCGCGATCCCACAGGAAATACGAGATGCCGCCACGAATCTTCACTCCCGGAAAACCTTCGTAGAGCTTTGGGTAGTCAACGATATTCCGCATGCGCTTGTCGGAGAGCATGCGTTCCCGGTACTTATCCAACCCCTTGCCCCCGGCCATCCATCGTGAGGGTGTTACGAACACGGCGTAACGAGGCTCAAGGGCAAGAGCCTTTTCCACGAACAACTGATAGATCGGTGCAGCGCTCGTACCGTAGCCGCCGTCTTCCAACTGATACGGCGGATTGCCAATGACCACATCGAACTGCATATCCCCTCCAAACAACTCGGCCACGCGAGCCTTGATATCGTCGGTATGAATAAACGCGTATGCATGGGTTTCGAGCCCCTCACCACGGTCCAGCGTCTTCGTGCTCGCGCCGCAGTACGTGCACTGGCCGCGCACCCACGTGTGTTCCGTGCGCTCGAACCAGATATTGCCCGTATCCTTCCCGAAGCCCTTGGCGATGGAGTGTTTGCCGTTTGCATGTTTCGAGCAATAGACGCTCCGCCGCGCAAGCAGGCTGGTGAGATGCGTGATGCCGATGCCGAACACCTGCCGGGTCAGGATATGGTCGACGCGCTTCTGAAGATCGGGGATTTCCTTCTCCAGCCCCTCTATCAGGCGACTGGTGATCTCGCGGAGGAACACGCCGGACTTTGTGCAGGGGTCGAGAAACCTGACGGCGCTGTTCGCCCAGATGTTTGCGCCGTTGTTGTCGGCCGCCCACGCCTCGGCGAGGGTTTCGAGCATCCTGTTCGCGAACTCCGGTGGCGTGAATACCTCGTCGTTCGAGAGGTTCGCGATGCACGTCAAGACGTCCGGGTTACGGCCGCGCAGCGCAAAGCCTACTTGCATGCTCATACTGCCTCCTTTGGAGAGTCGCCCATCGTGTGGGCCGCAAGATCGCTCACCGTGAGCGGCGGGTACGTCCTCACCGGCGTGAAGATCTCATGCTTGCCGAGGTGCGCGAAGAGCGTGCCCTCGGCGCGGACTGCCGATGACTGGGTGAGTGTGTCGAGGCGGAAGTCGCGGCGCTGGAACTTTCCCTTTCCCAGATAGCCCCATTCTGCGAAGGTGATCGGATGGCCATCGTGGGTACGCATCGTCAGCGCGTCGCCGTGCACGAGGTTCTGCGACAACACATAGGAGGCGGCGTGATACAGCTCGTCGGACTCGTCCACGTTCATGCGCTGCGCGATGATCTCCAGGAGATTGGCGCGGCACTCGGCAATGTTGTCCGGCAGCAGCTCCACGCCGTAGATGCACATCAGCGCCAGCAGCGCATAGTGCCGCCGCTCGAAGTCGGACTTCCCGAACTTGCGCTCGACGGCCGCAAGCTTGCGCCCAAGGATCTCGACCAAGAAGTTCCCGCTCCCACACGCAGGCTCCAGGAAGCGGGAATCAATGCGCTCGGTTTCGTCCTTGACGAGATCGAGCATCTCCCCGACCATCCACCGAGGTGTGAACACCTCGCCGTGGTCGGCAACGCGCTGTCTAGACTTGAGAAGGTTCATAATGTGGAATCGGACGGAATATAACCCGTCGCTCGTTTATGTCCGCAAGAACGGATCGCATGTCACTTCAAATGACGGGTATGTCTGCGCGATCGCCCGCACCACGATCCGGGAGCCGCTCGACTATGGGCCTGACGTGATCGAGGCGCAGTTGGACCACAAGCCTCCGGGGCCGCTTGGGGGCGGCCTATGACCGCGCCACGTTCTTGAACAACGCTCGGTGATGATACAGACGTGGGCTGACTATCTGGATGCTGTGGCGGGAAAGGGCTGGGGCCGCGGATTTGAGCGGGGCGCGAGACACGGGGCCGCGCTCGTTGTACCCATGTTGTACCAAAAGCAGAAGCCCGGACAAAAATCCGGGCTTCTGCGTTGTTTTGCGGGTTTTGGGTGCCCGCGCGATGCGGAAAGAGAGGGATTCGAACCCTCGGTACGGTTTGACCCGTACAAACGCTTTCCAGGCGTTCCAGTTAAACCACTCCTGCATCTTTCCGTGTCGGCCGCCGATGATCGCGTAGGCGAGCATCAACAGCGCAAATTTATGTATTACCGGCGCTCGGAGGCAACTGTTTTGTTCCGCTGCCCGTTCGAAGTGCCGCCCGGCGCGGGTTCCTCGGCGTGCGCTTCAGCAACTTCAGCCTCGGCCACGGCGTCCGGCGCGCGCGCTCCGTTGCGGTCATCAGCGCCCGGCGAGACGATCTTCGCGAGCGTGGTCATCGGATGCGCCAATCGATCCTTGAACTGCAGCCACTCGTGCTCCAGCGTGCGATAACGGTTGGCCTGATGCTCGGTGTAGCGCACCATCGCCACGGTGTGCAGCACCAGCACCAGCAGCCCGGCGCCGAGCACGCCCTTCACCAGCGTCGAATATAGGACGTGCCCCTCGTCGAACTGCGCCTTCAACGCAATCTTCTCCGCAGGAAGATGATCGAAGTCGCCGATCGCCACGCGCAGCGTTTCCATCCGGGGATAGAGCGTGCCGGTGTAGTAGATCGCGGTGGCGAGCATGCCCACCGAAAGGAGCAGCACCAGCCAGCTGAGCAGATGCTTGTACCGGGCCGCCGTATACAACGTGCCGCCGACGAGCAGCACGCCGGCCACGATCTCTATCTTCCCGAGGCGCCCGAGTATGACGCTGTTGACGGCGCCGGCGAGCGTGCGCCCCGGAAGCATGTCGGGCTGGAACAGCACCGACGCCACCCCCGCGCCGAAGAACACCAGGCTTCCGATCCAGACCGCGAGGGCCAGGTAGACAACGATGTTGAGGAGATACTTCAGCATGGATATCGGGGCCTTCGCGTTCGCGCGCTTCGATGCCGATGCGCGGCGCGATTGCGATGAAACGTTGGGAACACTCGGCAGGCTCTTCGGTCAGGACAGGCGTGCGATGATCGCATCGCGCATCTCGGTGGTTCCGACCCCCGACTCGGGGTTGAGATCGCGTGTCACGAACTTCCCTTCGCGGATCACATCGGCCAGTGCGCCCTCCACGCGCTGCGCGCAGGCATCGTCGCCGATGTGCCGCAGGAGCATGGTGCCGCCCAGCAACAGCGCCGCGGGGTTGGCGAGATTCCTTCCGGCGATATCCGGCGCCGAGCCGTGCACCGCCTCGAAGACCGCAACCTCGCCGCCGATGTTCGCACCCGGGGCCAGCCCGAGGCCGCCGACCAGGCCACTGGCCAGGTCCGACAGAATATCACCGAAGAGGTTTGTCGTGACGATCACATCGAATTGCTCGGGACGCATCACCATCTGCATCGCCATGTTGTCGATGATCTTGTCGTCGGTCTCGATCTGCGGATACTCCGCCCCCACCTCGCGCGCGGTGTCCAGGAACAAACCGGACGTGAACTTCAGAATGTTGGCCTTGTGGACGATCGTCACCTTTCTGCGATTGTGACGAACCGCATATTCATACGCTGCCCTCGCGATGCGCTCGGCGTGCGGCCTGGTAACAACGGCCACCGCCTCGGCGATCGTCTTCGCGTCGTCCACATAGCGCTCGACTCCGGAGTACAGCCCTTCGGTGTTCTCGCGGAACATGACCATATCGATGTTGCTGAAGCGGCTGCGGACACCCTCGAAGCTGTGAGTCGGACGGAGATTGATGAACAGATCGAACTCGCGGCGCAGCGCAACGTTCACGCTCCGGAAGCCGCCGCCCACCGGCGTGGTGAGCGGCCCCTTCAGCGCCAGCCGTACCTCGCGCAATATCTCGATGGTCTCTTCCGGGAGAGGATTACCGCAACGCTCGAACGCTCCCATGCCGGCGGAAGCCTCCACCCATTCGATCTCTGCGCCCGCGGCGGCGAGGATGCTTCGTGTGGCTTCTGCGATGCTTGGGCCGATACCGTCGCCCGGGATGTAGACAACGCGCGTCATACGCTGATCACCGAATGAGTTGAATGGGGTTCGGCATGCCCTCGGCTGAAACCCCTCGGACGACCACGCGGCAGCGGACCGACAGAGAACTTCAACGCCGAGTGACGGGCCGGTCGGTAATGAAAAATCCTGTCATCGAACCAGCGGCGATGACAGGACTTCGCAATCTCGGGCCGGCATCTTTACGATGGTCACTGACCGACCGGCATCTTTACGATACTCACTGAGCGGGAAACGAGACTCGAACTCGCGACATCTACCTTGGCAAGGTAGTGCTCTACCAACTGAGCTACACCCGCAGCAGAGAGGCGTGAAAGTAGGAGGGGCCGATTTTCCGTGCAAGCGGATTTTTCGGCGAAATCAGCGGGCGAAT
>CAZJYH010000293.1:0-6379 GCA_964549365.1 uncultured Alphaproteobacteria bacterium | reverse complement strand
CGCTGGGCTACTCAGCGGCGGGTGTGGTGGTGGAGTCCCTGTGCGACGAGTTCGCCCCCGGCGACCGCGTTGCCTGCGCCGGCGGCGGCTACGCATCGCACGCGGAGGTGATCGCCGTGCCGCGCAATCTGGCGGTGAAGATCCCGGAGGGGGTCTCGTACGACGAGGCCGCCTTCACCACGCTCGGCGCCATCGCGCTGCAGGGCGTGCGCCAGGCGAAGGTGAACCTCGGTGAGTCCGTGGCGGTGATCGGCCTCGGGCTGCTGGGGCAATTGACCGTGCAGCTGCTGAAGGCCGCGGGCTGCCGCGTGATCGGCCTGGACATCAACGAGCGGCAGTTCGATCTGGCGCGCGAGTTCGGCGCCGACGCGCTGGCGGTCAACGGTCCGGCCGCGGCGAACGCCGTCGAGAGCTTCACGCGCGGCATCGGCTGCGACGCGGTGATCATCACCGCGGGGACCAGCTCCAACGATCCGATGACGTTCGCCATCCAGGCCGCCCGCAAGCGCGGCCGCGTGGTGGTGGTCGGCGCCGTCGGCATGGACATCCCGCGCTCCCCGTTCTACGAGAAGGAGCTGGACATCACCATCTCCTGCAGCTACGGACCCGGGCGCTACGACCCGCTCTACGAGGAGGAGGGGCAGGACTACCCGGTGGGCTATGTGCGCTGGACCGAGGGACGCAACATGGAGGCCGTGCTGGACCTGGTGGCGGCGCGGAAGCTGAACGTGGAGCGGATCATCACGCACCGCATCCCCATCACCGAGGCCGAGCGCGCGTACGACCTGGTGACCGGAAAGATCCAGGAGCCCTACATGGGGATCGTGCTCACGTATCCGGATCGCGGCGCGGCGGCATTGAACCGCGCGGTGCAGGTGGCGCCCCCGGCGGCGAAGAGCGGCGCGCTCGGCGTTGCGTTCATCGGCGCCGGCAGCTTCGCGCAGAGCTATCTGCTGCCCCCCGCGCGCGCAACCGGCGCCCGCATGGTCTCCGTGGCGACCTCCACCGCCGTCAACGCGCGCTCGGTGGCCGAGAAGTTCGGCTTCGAGGAGGCGTCCACCGATTCATCGGCGCTCCTGGCGCGCGCGGATGTGGACGCCGTCTTCATCGCCACGCGGCACGACACGCACGGGCGCTACGTTGCCGCCGCGCTCGACGCCGGCAAGCAGGTGTTCGTCGAGAAGCCGCTGGCGATCTCGCGCGGCGAGCTGGAGGCCCTGGCCGAGCGTGCACGGAACGCGGGCGGGCGCGTGATGGTCGGCTTCAACCGCCGGTTCTCCGAATCGCTCGGCGCCGTCAAGAAACATTTCGCGTCGGTGCAAGAGCCGCTGGTGATGACCTATCGCGTGAACGCCGGCTTCATCAAGGCCGAGCACTGGGTGCAGGCCGAGTCGCAGGGGGGGCGCATCATCGGCGAGGGGTGCCACTTCATCGACTGCATGCAATACCTCACGGGCGCGCGGCCGGTGAGCGTGTACGCCGCGGCCATCGGCTCGGTGAACGCGGCGGTGCGCAACGCCGATTCCGTCTCGATCACCATTCGCTTTTCCGACGGCTCGGTCGGCACGCTGGTCTATCTGGCCAACGGCGACCCCGCGGTGTCGAAGGAGTACCTGGAGGTCTTCGGCGGCGGCTCCACCGCGATCATGGACAACTTCCGCACCGTGATGCTGGCCGCCGGGCGCAAGGCGCGCACCGCGAAGTTCAACGGCGACAAGGGGCACACCGCCGAGGTGAACGCGACGCTCGCCGCGATGAAGAGCGGCGGGCCGATGCCGATCGCCTTCGAGAGCCTGTACGATACCACGCTGGCGACGATCGCCGCGGTGGAGTCGCTGGAGACGGGCGAGGTGGTGCGCGTGGGGTGAGTTGTGGAGGCAACTAAATACGCGAGGGCACCAGCGGGTCACGTTCTCGTACAGTGAAAGTGCCAACTGTCATCGCGAGCCCCGACGAAGGAGGGGCGTGGCGATCTCACCGGATGTGCAGTACAGGGCGGTGAGATTGCTTCGCTGCGCTCGCAATGACACGTGGAATATCTGATTGTCAATTCCAGGATGGGCTCTAAGTAGGACCGTCGGCAAGCAGCCTCTTGCCGATGAGTGTCTCAGGGATGTTGATGCCGGACGCTCCACCGTCCTTTTTCCAGCTTCGAGCGTCCGACGTCCAGCGTCCTTTCTTCCGCACTACGACTATCGCGGGCAAACGACACGCATGTTCAACGGCCTCATCAACCTGCACGACGCGGTGGTCCTCGCCGAGCGGCTCTACAGCATGGGGCCGCGCCGCGTGATCGCGAAACTCGCGCGGTCGAAGGAGGGGCGCGTGACCGCCACTTGGACGGCGTCGGCGAACGCGTGGTCCAACTGGTGGGAGATCGCCGCCGTCGAGCGGCGGTGGAATCAGTTGATCACCGGCGACGAGAATCTCTCACCTGCGCGGTATATCGCCGCACGATATTTCAACGGCGGCGAGCCGCTGCGGGCCGCCTCACTGGGGTGTGGGGCCGGCGCGCGCGAGCGTGCCTGGGCGGCGGCCTGCGAATCGATGACGATCGACGGCTACGACCTCTCCGCGTCGCGCATCGCCGCGGCGAACGAGGCGGCGCGCGCCGAGGGGCTTGCCGATCGCGCACGCTTTCATGTCGCCGACGTGCACGCGATGGATCTCCCCGACGGCGGCCTCGACGTCGTGATCACCGAGGGGGCTCTGCACCACTTCGCGCCGATGGACCTCGTGGTGCGGAACATCGAGCGGTGGCTGCGCCCGGGGGGCTGGTTCGTGGTCAACGAGTTCGTGGGGCCTTCGCGGTTTCAGTGGACCGATCGGCAGCTGGAGATCGTGGCCGAGCTGCTGGCGGCGATGCCCGCGCGCTACCGCGTCAAGCGCACCACCGGCCGCGTCAAGCGCCGCAGCCATCGGCCCGGCCGTCTGAGCATGTACCTGAATGACCCCTCCGAGGCGGCGCAGTCATCCGCCATCCTGCCGACGCTTCGTTCGGCGTTCGAGATCGTCGAGCTGAAGGAGTACGGCGGCACCATCCTGCAACTGCTCTTCAAGGATATCGCGCACAACTTCGCGCCCGACGACCCCGAGGCGCAGCGCCTGCTTCGGGCAGCGTTCGAGCGGGAGGACCACGCCCTGCGCACGGGCGAGATCACCAGCGACTTCGTCTACGTCCTCGCCCGCAAGCGCGGGGAGCCGCGCGCCGATGACCGCGTGCGCGCATCACGGTAGTGCCTCCGTTTGCATGGGCGGCCGGGGCGGTCACGCACGAAGGGGCCGTGCCGGCGGAGCGACTGCCTGCTCTCGAGGACGCCGTCCCGTGCCTGCGGAGCCCCATCACTCAACCCGCGACGCCACCCGAATCACCCCCGATCCACAAATGCCGGGGAGTACACAACCATGCACTCCCGGCCCATCGCGCCATGTACTAAATTCACCGCGTCGACGCTCTCTCCAAAATGTCGCATTCGTCTGCTTCCGATGGCGCAGGCGTCCCGGGTGACACGGTGCTCTTCGAGCTGCCGACGTCATCCGGCGGCGCGTGTCGCCGTGGTATGCATGCGGTGCGGGCCGTCGACATTCACAACCTTCGTGGAGGAGAAATCCATGACACGAAAGCATTTCAGCAAGATTCTGCTCGTCGCAGTGTTCGGGTTGATGGCGTTGTTCGCCTCGACCTCGTCGCTGGAGGCGCAGAATCAGAAGTGCTGCAAATACACGGTGATCGTGAAAGGCATTCCCGACAAATGCCTTCCGTTCAAAGTGTGGACCGAGTGGAGCAGCGGCTCCGATATTTTCGTCGTCGACAAAAACGACGTTTATATCGGCCTTGTTCCCGGCAAATGCCCGCCGGAGCCTGACTTCAAAGGAGTCACTCTCGACGGCATCACCTTCGTGGGCCTTGGCCAGACGGCGAAATTCGTCGACGCGAACGGCTGCTGCTACGTAGTCAGCGCGTACCTGGACAACAACAGCTGCGTCGAGATCCTGATCACGCCATGCTGAGCCCGGAATGATCCCGCTGCATGCGCGCGTGTTGGGGACATTCACGCCGCGTCTGTGGAGGATCGATAGTACAAGGATGAACGGCGGACCGCCTTAGGCCCCAACGGCCGTCGGCGGTCCGCCGACGTTATGTATGCGGCCGCAATGGGGAGTACCCAATCATGTACTTCCCCTCGCGGGAGAGGGGTGGTATGTTGATCGAGCCAACGCTACTCGTAACCCACACTGTGTCGGTATGCTTCTCGATGGCGCGGATATCCGGAGGTGCCGCTTCCGCAAGGGAGTGCTGGAACCATCCGGTGGCGCATCATTGCGCTGCATGCGACGCGGGGCGTTGGCGTTCACAGCTTTCGTGAAGGAGAAATCCATGACACGGAGACATTTCGGAGCGATTCTGCTTGCAGCGATCGTCGGGCTGATGACGTTCTTCGTCTCGGCCACGTCGGTGCAGGCACAGAATCAGAAATGTTGTGATTACACTGTGATAGTGAAAGTCATCGACAAGTGCCTTCCTATCAAAGTGATCACTGAATGGACCAGCGGTCAGGACGTAATCGGCGTCACTCAGAGCGACGTTTACGTTCAGCCGGTCCCGGGCAAATGCCCGCCCGTCCCGTCGTTCAAAGCGGTGACGTTGGACGGCGTGACCTATGTCGGTCTCGGTGAGACGGTGAAATACGTCGACCCGTATACGGGATGCTGCTACGTGATCGATGTCCAGTTGGACAAAAACGGTTGCGTGGTTATCACGATCACCTCGTGCTGAGCATTTCGTACTGATCGTGCCGGACCGCTTACGTGTGGGGACATCACGTGATCGATACGGCCCGAGAAAAATCTCGAACATCCCGGATCAGGGACGATCCGGGATGTTTCGTTTCATGGACGCACCAACGCGCGCGCATATTCGGCACACCGCCCGCGACCCCGCTCATACGCGCATCGTCCGTGTCGGATAGGGGGATATTGTTGGAAGCATGCACGGCGATTGCTCGATACACGGTCGGCGTCGCACCGGGAGGGCGCGGGGATGACAATCGACGCCGGTCTCATGGAGTGGGTTTGGGCACGAGAGCCAAACTGGGCACAACCGAATTTCGAGGAGGCCGAGGATCGATGGGGAGTACACAACCATGCACTCCCGGAGCGAAGCGAAAGGTACTATGTTGGCCGGGTCAACGCTGTCCGTAATTCAGACTGCGTCGACGCGCATCCGAATACCGCTGCAACCACTGCGAGACCTTCGCATGGTGACCGTTGCCGCGCAAACGCGGATGCGTCGACGTGGGGCGTTGATGTTCACATCTTCGTGAAGGAGCAATCCATGACACGTAGACATTTCGGCCTGGCGCTGTTTGCCGCGCTCTTCGGGTTGATGACGTTCCTCGTCTCGACCTCGTCGGTGCTGGCGCAGAACCAGAAATGTTGCACGTACACGGTGATCGTGAAAGGCATTGCCGATAAATGCCTTCCGGTCACGGTGAAGACGTACTGGAGCACGGGAACGGACAAGTTCTCGGCGCCCACCAACGGCGTCTACACGCGCAAAGTTCCGCAGCCGTGCCCGCCGCCGCCCGATTTCAAAGCGGTGACGTTGGACGACGTTACGTTCGTTGGTCTTGGCCAGCAAGCCAAATTCGTTATCAACGGATGCTGCTACCTGGTCGAGGCACATCTTGACGCCAATGGCTGCGTCGAGATCACGATCACCCCGTGCTAGGCATGGGTGTTGAGCGCGCAGCGGAGCCCACGTGTCGGGACATCACGTGAGCGACAACACGCGTCAGGACTATTGAACACCCCGGATTACAACGATCCGGGGTGTTCCATTTGTGCCGCATCGCGTCGAGAACGCGATATTGAAAAACTCCGAGAGGGCGGGATCACCGGGCCCCCGGCGGGGGCACCTATTTGTAGAATCATGTGCGTGTTGGAAGTCTGTAGCTCCCCTTCGTCAGGCTCAGGGCAGGCTCCGGAGCGTACCGTTCGGCGGAGAGGAGCGCACACAGGATTCTCCATCCCGTTTTTTTCTCCCCCTTTTTTCCAAAGCATGTCCTGTCGCAGATCCCGATGTGTCGGGGAGCATCGCGGAGGAAGGGGGTCGAGGGGAGTTTCTCAGGGTGGTTGCGACGACAACGCACACACAATCTACCTATCCCTCTCTTCTCCCCCTCTTTTCTAAAGAGGGGGTCGGGGGGAGTTCACGGAGAGGCACCGAAGGAGCAACGAACGCACGCTGCCACCAACAAAACCCCTCCTGACCTCCCCTTTGGAAAAGGGGAGGAACGCACACAGGATCTTTCTCTCCGTTTCTTCTCCCCCTTTTTTCCAAAGCATGTCCTGTCGCAGATCCCGATGTGTCGGGGAG
>CAZJYH010000292.1:0-6382 GCA_964549365.1 uncultured Alphaproteobacteria bacterium | reverse complement strand
TGGAACGTTGAACTTGGAACGTTGAACTTGGAACGTTGAACTTGGAACGTTGAACTTGGAACGTTGAACGTAGAGCCTGGTACTCGTCGGCGTTGCGCACTTGGAACTTGGAACGTAGAGATTAGTGCTTGGTGCTCGTCGGCGTCGCGACGTTGAACGTTGAACTTGGAACGTTGAACTTGGAACCTGAAACTTGGTGCATGGCGCGGACATTCGCCGGGCCGTTGTACGCCGCACCGATCACACCGAACCCCGACCATCTACTTCCTCCGCCTCCGCGCCGCCGTGTAGGGAAGAATGATGGTGCGCTTCATGTTCTCCACGTAGTTGTGGCGTCGGCCCCGGTTCAACCGGCTGTAGTGCCGTGCCTGCCAGTACAGCTCCCCCACGAGCCCGGCCATGAACAGCCCGCCGAGCAGCGCCGCCACATACGCGAGATATTCCTGCTCGGTCATGTCGATGAAGTGCTGCAGTAGTCCGCCGGCCGACAGCGCCGCGATGAACACGAGGAACAGGATCGATTCAAACGCGTCGGCCATGATGCGGCGGCGGCTCTCCACCGGGCCTGTGCGCCGTTGCTCGCGCTGCTGTGTCAACTGAAAATTCGCCCCGAACGTAATCAGCGCCAGCAACAACGCCATCCACCAACGGTAGAACTCGCGGAAGGCGAGCAGGAAGAACAGATGCAGCGACGTCAGAAGCGCGTACTCGGCCGCGCGCTGTAATCGCTTCAAGCGCAGGTCCGCCAACATGCGGCGTTCCATCGCAATCAACTGCGCGCGCGTCGGCTCCTCGCCGGCCTGATTCTGTTCTTCGCCTTCCATGACCCGTTCGGTTTCACCGTTGAAACGCATGGCGCACGCCGCCACGCTGTTGAATGCTTCGGTCCGGTTCCTTCCTCGTTCCTCGCTCCCTCGCTTCGGGCCGCTCCCCGGTGGCGCGCCTTCACGCGATCAGCCGCAACGGGCTCCGCCCCCGGGCTCGGGAAATCACCTTCCGACATTTTCTCTCTTCAGCCTCCGGACTCGGCCTTCCGACTTCTTCGCCGCTCATTCCTTCCCCGGCCGCTTCATCGAGGCCTCCGGCAGGCCACGGTGGAAGCTGCGCAGCAGTTGCAGGTTCTCGATGTCCTCGTGCATGTCGGAGCTCTTCGCCGTCTCCAGCACCTTGGGGACATTCGCGAGCCGGCTGTCGGTCATCACCATGCGGAAGGCCGTCTCGCCGATGCGGCCTCGGCCGATGTGTTCGTGCCGATCCACGTTGGAGCCGAGCGGCGCCTTGGAATCGTTCAGGTGCATCAGCGCCAGGCGGTCGAGCCCGATCACCGCGTCGAACTCCTGCATCGTGTTCTCATAGCCCGCCTCGGTGCGGATGTCGTACCCGGCCGCAAATACATGACAGGTGTCCATGCAAACCGCAACACGACGTTTGTCGTGCACTGCGTCGATGATCGCGGCGATCTCCTCGAATCGTCCGCCGAGCGCCGAGCCCTGGCCGGCCGTGGTCTCGATCACCGAGATCGTCCCGCTTCCGTCCGTCGCCTCATGCGCGCGGTTCATCGCATCGGCAACCAGCGCGATCGCCGCTTCCCGGGCGCGGCCGCGCCCGGCGCCCGGGTGGAAGTTCAGCAGCCTGATGCCGAGCTGTGCCGCGCGCCGATGCTCGTCGACAAACGCATCGTACGAGCGTGTCAACGTGGTCTGGTCCGGCGAGCAGAGATTCACGAGGTACGAATCGTGAATCGCCATGGCCGATCGGGGGAACTCGACGGCGGCCTCCTCCCAGGCCTGCAACTGTTCGGGCGTGAACGCCGGAGCGGTCCAGCGGTTGTTGTTCTTCGAGAAGATCTGAATTGCCGTGGCACCGATCACCCGCGCGCGTTCAATCACCCGGGGAAGCCCGCCGGCTATGGAAATGTGTGAGCCAAGTAGCATACAGTAACATATTGCCGGATAGTGGGTTATGCAATGGCTCGTTACGGAAGGGAGGGATAATCGGCCATTGTTCCGGCGCCGCGATGCGATAATTTCGTGGCTCAAGATCGGCCCCCCGCGTCCCCCTCATCCGACGGTGCCGCCGCGCCCGCGTGGCGGCCCTACTGTCCATCGGTCCAGGGATGGATCGAGCCTTCCATCTACACAAGGCGCTCGCGTATGAATACTGCTATCGGTTGTCTGGTGGTCCTCGCCGCTGTTGTGGTGGCCACATCCGCTCAGGCGCAACTTGTTGTGCCGTCGTACCAGCGCACCCAGCCCTTCGTCTTCTGCGACGACGTACCGCGCGGAGAGGAGCTCAGCGTGCCGTTCGACCTGATCAACCGGGGGACGCTTCCGGTCACGATCGACTCCGCCGTTGCCGTCGGCGACACGGCGGACTTCTATTCCAACTATCTCGTCGGCTCGTCGGCCACCTACATGAACCCGGTGATGTGGAAGTACATCAACGACAAGGTGATGAACCCCGGGGACATCTACTTCAGCAGCTTTTTCTTCGCGCCGAAGACGCCGGGCACCAAGAATCTGACCGTGACCGTGTACTATCACGACACTGCCGGCGCCCACACATCGGTGGCGACCATGCGTTACTTCACCGTCAACGGCCCACGGGGGCTCGGGTTCCTGCGCATGAAGGGGGATACGATCATGTATGCGGACTCCATCGGGTTCACGTCGGTCACGTACGACCGCGACATCGTGCGGGACTCCGTGGTGATCGAGGACACGATCCGCGTGGGCGACACGCTGCGGGGGGTGATGTTCGGAGAGGGGCGGCTCGACCTGTCCAGTTGCGGCTCGACCACCATCACCTCCATCAGCACCACACAGAGCGTTGCCGACGACGTCTTCAGCATCCTCGGCCCAACGACACCGAAGCCGCTCAATTCCGGGGACTCGACGCTGGTGGACTTCATCTACGTGGCCCGATCGATCGAGGAGACCTACCGCGCCGCCGAGGCGACGTTCACGTCGACGGCCGGGACGGTGCGGCTCAAGCTGCGGCTGGTGACGGACTTCTCCAGCGACGTGAAACCGGACGGCCCCGGCGACGAGCGCGGCCATGTGGTGATCACCACGCCGACGCTGTCGAGCACGCCGAATCCGTTCGCCGGAAGCACGACGCTCCGTGTTGCCGTGCCCCGCGCGGCGGAGGCGCGGCTGCAGGTGGTCGACGCGGTGGGTCGCGAGGTGGCCGTGGTGCTCGACGGCATGCTCGATGCCGGAGCGCACGACATCGCGTTCGATGCCGCAGGCCTTGCGCCGGGGCTCTACTTCGCCCGATTGACCCTCGACGGCATTACCAGAACGCACAGGTTGATGGTGGTCCGCTGAGCCTTTGCGATAACGATAGCCTTGAGCATATCGTACCGCGATAGGACGCGGTGGAACGGGCTCCGCGACGGCGGGGCCCGTTCCATTTTTGTCGGAGCCTGCCCCGGCATGCTCATCGTCCAGCGACGGCGGCCACGGGCGATGGGCGCAGATCAGGCGGCCGTGATCTGTATCGTCGGGATCGCGTTCACGCCGTCCTCGATGCCGGGATCGGAAAGGGGCTGCACGTTTCCGTCGGCATCGGTGGCACGGATTCGCAGTGTGTGCGGTCCGGGCGCCGCGTCGAACGTGAACTGCCACTGTGCCCAGACCGCGCGGTACGGGAAGCGAAACGTCGTGGGCGCCGATGCCTGAATCGTCGTCGCCAGTGTGGCATCGGTTGCGAAGGCCTCCTCCTGCGTACGCAGACCGGCGGGGAGGAAGGGGCCGTCGTCCACCGATATCTCCACCGTGGCGATGCCCGCCGCGCCGCTGACGGCGAAGCCGACGCATTTGACCGTGCCGGCCGCCACGGTGATGTTTGCGAGCGGATCGGTCATCCGGCTTACCACGCGCATCACGCCGTCGTCAACGAAACCCTCGTTCTGATAGGTGCCGAACGGGTCGTCGGAGTCGGTGGCCTCCACGCGCGTCAACCACTTCACGTTTTTGTATCCGAAGCCCTCGTGCAGAATCAGGCGCACCGGATACCCGTACTTCGGCGGGAGAGCCTGCCCGTTCATGTGCGTCACGAGCAACGGCTCAACCAGATCCGCGGGCTGCGGATCGTAGAAGCGCCCGATCTTGATATTGTTCGTGAAGCCGTCGGCGCCGTGAAAACGGAGGCGCATGGTGCGGGCGCGGTCCACCCCGGCGAGATCCAGGAACGTACGCAGCGGCACGCCGGTCCAGATCGCCGTGCCGATCAGCCCCTGCACCTCGTTCGAGTCGATCACACAGCGCATGGTCTTCAGCAGCTTCACTCCACCGGTCGCCTCGGCGTTCAGGATGTCCTGATACGTCAGGCTTTTCGGTGAGCTCACCAATCCGTCGACCGCGAGCCGCCAGGTCTCCGGGTTGAGGTTCGGCATCGACCATTGGGCGATCGAACCTTCGGCACCGTTCTTGTAGTAGAAGCTGTTCACCGGTGTCAGGAACGGAACCTCGGCGCCCACGGTGATCGGGTCCACGCTGTTCGACTCGCAGCCGGTGACCTGCAACACCACGAATCCGAGCGCCGCGCCCCCGGCCAGTTGCATGAAATGACGTCGGCTCATTTCGGAAGTCTGCATTGCCGGACCCTCAGAAAATTGTGAATCGATAGTCGACGCCGAGGAACAGATCGAAGGACTTCACGGTGTTCAGCCCGTACGGGGTGATGAACGCCTGGCAGTTCACGCTGAAGTTCTCGAGCGGCGTGACCGCGAGCGTGGCCCCGGCCTTGATGTATCGTTGCCGCGTCGGGATCGGGTTGGCCACCGAGAACCCCTCGGTCGGTTTCTCGAACGCCCAGCCGCCGCGCAGCATGAGATTGGCGAACACCACCGACTTGAACGTGTAGCCCGCCTCCAGGCCGAACGTTGCCTCGTCGCCGAGCGCCGGTTGGCGATCGGCCACACAATCCTTGCTGACGCCCTCCTGGCACGGGACGGCGGTGGAAAGTGCGTAGATGGTGGAGTGATACCGGTAGCCGATGCCCGCCTGCGCGTATGCCGGCAGCGGATAGAAACTCCTGCCGTAACTCAGATACAGGTCCGCATCCACCTGCCCGGCGCCGGCGCTCGGCGTATAGTTGCGCGTGTAACCGGTCGGCAGCGAAAGCACCACATTTGCGGCCAGCGCGTCGAGCGGTGCGTCGTCGAGCCCCACATAGGGCTTCAGGCCGATGCGGGCGCCGAGCGTTGCCGATCCGAATCCGTAGGTGCGATAGCGAAACGCGGCGTCGCGCACCACCACGCGTTTGTACGGAAGCCCGCCGATCAGCGTGATGTTGTCGGTGAGCCCGAGCTCCGCATACGAGTAGATGCTCCGGTCGAA
Organism: uncultured Alphaproteobacteria bacterium; assembly: GCA_964549365.1. GTDB lineage: Bacteria > Bacteroidota > Ignavibacteria > OLB7 > OLB7 > JAFDZV01. Next base: position 1,037 of record CAZJYH010000292.1, on the reverse strand, counting down.
GAAGGCATTGTCGGAAACGTTGTCCGCGTACTCCTTCTGCCGTCCGTCGAACGTGTACTGCTGCGATGCGGTGCTGCTGCCGTACGAGAGCTTGACATACGCCGTTCCCTTGGCCTGCGGCCATGCCTGGCCGAAGGTGCCGGGTGGAAGCGTGAATGTGGAGACGAGGACCGCGAACGTGAGAATACGACGATCGATGCGCTTGGCGAGGACCATGGAGATCGACACAATTGATGAAGAAGCCGCACGTGGGAGCGGGGCCGTGAACCGGGTCGAGCGGATGCGGATCGGAAGCAAGTTACCGGGGAGAGATGCGTCGGGCAAACGACGCCGTGCGTTATCGGCCCGGGTTGTACGTCGACGGGATATCCGATATTGAGCAAAGAACATGACGGATCGAATCGTACGATGAACAGAAGCCGACAAGTACCTGACCCTCCGGACGGCGAAATCGTAACGCCCGCCGCCTCGCGCGCATCGGGCACGGCGGCGTCAGGCGGCGCGCCGTCGCCTGACGCCGCGCCACGTACAATCGATCTGGCGATCGAGGGGATGACCTGCGCGAGCTGCGTGGCGCGCGTGGAGAACGCGATCCGCAAGGTGGAGGGGGTGCAGGAGGTGCTGGTGAATCTCGCGACGAATCGCGCGCGCGTGTCGGCGGATGCCCGTGTCGCGACCGAGGCGATCATCGACCGCGTGGAGCGGACGGGCTACGGCGCGCATCCGGCCGAGCGGAACGATATCGGCGCGATCGAGGAGGAGCACGAGGCGCGGGCCGATACCGCGCGCCGGCGGTTCCTGCTCGCCGCCCCCCCGGCGGCGGCGGTGATGGTGATCGCGATGGCGCCGATGGTGGTTGCGGGCCTTCATGAGTTCGCGATGCGCAACGTGGCGGCCCTGAACATCGTGCAGCTGGTGCTGACGAGCGCGGTGATGTTCGGAGCGGGGTTCTCGATCTTCGCGATCGCCGCGCGCAACGCCCGGCACATGACCGCCGATATGAACACGCTGGTGGCGATCGGCACGGGCGCGGCCTA
>CAZJYH010000291.1:4297-6437 GCA_964549365.1 uncultured Alphaproteobacteria bacterium | reverse complement strand
GGTGGTGCTCGCCGGCAAGGAGTATGGTTCCGGCTCCAGCCGCGACTGGGCGGCCAAGGGGACGAGGCTTCTCGGCGTGCGGGTGGTGATCGCCGAAAGCTACGAGCGCATCCATCGCTCCAACCTCGTCGGCATGGGCGTGCTTCCGCTGGAGTTCACCGGCGGTGCCGACGCCGAGTCACTCGGGCTCAACGGACACGAGACGTTCGACATTCTCGGGCTGCAGGCGCTCTTCCTGGGCGGCTTCCCCGCCGATCGCATCGTTCGCGTGCACGCAACGCGCGAGGACGGCACGGCGGTGGAATTCCCCGCCCGCGTGCGAATCGACACGCCGCAGGAGTTGTTATACTACAAGCACGGCGGCATCCTGCAGTACGTGTTGCGGCAGCTTCTCGCGCGCGAGGCGTCGCCCGCCGCTGAAGTCGGAAACGAGGGCTGAACAACCCCGGTCACGAAATGATGCGGGCCGATGGATTCGGAATCCATCGGCCCGCCGCCGTTTTGGTCTGTTCAGATCCGGGACTCGTCGCCTCGTGTGAGGAAGCGGGCGAACGTCAATGATAGTAGCCGTCGTAGGTTCTCCGGCGCCGCAGCCCCCCCAGCAGCAGCGCCAGCAGAATGCCCGCAACGAACCCGCCGGCATGAGCCGCGTAGGCAACGCCCCCACCCTCGCTCAGGCTGGTGTTGCCGATGGTGGCATACGTTGCGATGAACTGCTGCGCCGCCCAGAATCCGATCATCGCCCAGGCCGGCACCTCGGTGGCGAAGTATCCGAGGAGCACCGTCACGCGATTGGAACGGAACATCAGGATGTATGCTCCCAACACGCCCGAAATCGCCCCGGACGCACCGACCATCGGTATCATCGAGTTCGGCTGCAGCAACACGTGCGAAAGGCTCGCCACGACACCGGTGACCAGGTAGAACAGGAGGAACCTTCCCCGGCCGAGGCGATCCTCCACGTTGTCGCCGAACACCCACAGGAACAGCATGTTGCCGAGGATGTGGGCGAAGCCGCCATGCATGAACATGGAGGTGATCAACGCGTACAGATCGCGCCCATGCGTGATCTCGTACGGCACGGTTCCCCACTTCAGCGTGAAGGCATCGCGCGCGTCGCCCATCGCCACCTGCACGATGAATACCAGAACGTTCAAGGCGATCAACGCCCAGGTGATCACCGGCGTCGATCGTATCTCGCGATTGTCGTCACCGATCGGAAACATCAACACTCCCCGATTTCATGCCGACCGATCGCCGGCATGAGGCATCATGCCTTGTCCGATTTCTTGCGAGGAGACGCCGACTCGGCGGCCCCTCCGGCGGCACTCTTCCTGGTAGCACGTTTCGCCTTCGGCGCCTCGGCCGCGGCTTCGGTCGCGGTCGGCTCCTTCACGGCCTTGGCGGCACGCTTCGCCTTGGGAGCCTCGGCCGCAACCGGCTCATCGGCGATACCGTCGACCGGCTTCGCAGCCGTTGCACGCTTCGGCTTCGTCTCAGGTACCGAGCCCGCCTCGTCCTTCTTCCGTTGCGCACGCTTCGGCTTCGCCGACGGGCCTGCTTCCGGAATCGCCCCTGTCTGGGCCTCCGGCGCCTCCACGGCATCGCTCGTCGCGGTACGTCCGGTCGGCTTCGCTGCCGCCCCGGCCGGCGTCGGCGCCGATGCCGGAGCATCCGGCTCGATCACTTCGATGCTCTCCACCCACGGCGTCTCGGCCGCATCGAAATCGAGCGCCGGCTGCGCCGGACGATCGCGACGGTCCCGGTTCCCGCCGCGCGTCTGATTCGAACGCTCATCGCGAGGACGTTCCTCACGAGGACGCTCATCTCGGGGGCGTTCATCACGCGGGCGTTCCTCACGAGGACGCTCATCTCGGGGGCGTTCATCACGCGGGCGTTCGTCACGAGGACGTTCGTCTCTGGGACGCTCATCTCGGGGGCGTTCGTCACGAGGACGTTCGTCTCTGGGGCGCTCATCTCGCGGACGCTCGGACGGCGGCTGCGACGCCTGCACGTTCCCCGACGCATCGAGCTGCGTTTCGCCCTGCCCGCCGCGATTCTTCTTCTTGCGCCGCCGCTTCTTCTTGCGCCGTTCACCCTCGCCGGCTTCCGCAGCATCGCCGCCAACCGCGGGCCGATC
>CAZJYH010000291.1:0-4287 GCA_964549365.1 uncultured Alphaproteobacteria bacterium | reverse complement strand
AGCGCGGACGCCCTCCTCGGCCATCTGGCCGAACGGCGGACGCTGCTGGTGCTGCGATTGCCCATGATGCGCGGGCGCCTGCTGCGACGGTCCGCTGTTCGACGGCGCTTCTGCGGGCTGCCCTGTCGGCGCGGGCTGATGGTAGGCGGACTGATAGATCTCGTCGATCAGCATCGCCAGCAGCAACCGCTCCTCGTCGTTCTCGGCCAGCGTCTGCACGAAGCCGCTGAAGCGCTTCATCCGTTCACGCGCCAGGCGCGGCAGAGCACGCTGGCGATCTTCGAGGATCACCACGGTGCGCTCGGCCATGCGGAAGTCCAGCTCCTCCTGCGTCGGCATCGGCATCTCGACGAAGTCGATGTCGAACTTGCGCGCGATCTTCTTCAGATCGGAGCGCTCCGACATGTTCGCGACCAGCGTCACCACCACACCGGTATTGCCGGCGCGCGCGGTGCGCCCGGCCCGATGGATATAGCTGTCGGGATCCTTGGGCACATCGTACTGAAACACGTGCGACAGATCACTGATGTCGATGCCGCGCGCGGCGACGTCGGTGGCGACGAGGAAACGGGTTTCGCCGCGGCGGATGCTCTCCATCGCACGCTCGCGCGACTTCTGATCGAGGTCGCCGGAGAGCTGCTCGACATGGTACCCGTAGTTGCGCAGCACGGTGGTGAGGTATTCGACATCCACCTTGGTGTTGCAGAAGACGATCGCCGACTCCGGATGCTCGAACTCGATCAACCGCATCAGCATCAGGTCCTTCTCCAGCGGCGGCACATCGTAGCATCGATGCTCCATCGTCGAGACGCCGATGTTCCCGGCGCTCAGCGAAAGGAACTCCGGCTCGTTGAGGAACTCGCGGGCGAGCATCTGCACCTTGTAGGGCATGGTCGCCGAGAACATCCACGACGAGCGCTGGCGCGGCAGATACCGGCGCAGCTCGCGCATGTCGGGATAGAAGCCCATCGAGAGCATCTCGTCGGCCTCGTCGAAGACGATGATCGAGAGGCGGTCCAGATTGAGCGAGCGGCGGCCGATATGATCGAGCACACGCCCGGGCGTGCCGATGATCACCTGCGCGCCGTCGCGCAGGGCCTGCAACTGCACGCCGTAACCGACACCGCCGTACAAGAGCGAGCTGGAGACGGGCATCCCCTGCGACAGCGTTTCGAGTTCCTTGAAGACCTGCATTGCCAGCTCGCGCGTCGGCACCAGCACGAGCGCCTGCGGGTACCGCTTGCTGGTGTCGATCCGCATCAACAGCGGCATGAGGAAGGCCCCGGTCTTTCCGGAGCCCGTGCGCGACTGCACAATCATGTCGCGGTTATCCATCAAATAGGGGATGGCCTTCGCCTGCACCGGCATCGGCGTACGCCATCCCATTGCGACCAGCGGATCGCGCATCGCGCTCGGGAGCTGTTCAAAGGTGAAGTCGGGGAGCATGCGCTCCGGCTCGATCAGCACCTGTTGGGTGTTCTCAGTTTTTTCCTGCATAGACACGAAGATAGGGGACGCCGAGGTGATGGCGAACGACGAAAACAGACAAGGCGAGCGCGGCTATGAACCTCGATCGCCTTGCGATTACGGACCTATGAATGCCGCACGGCCCAAACAGGGCCCTGACAGGGCCATCCGGCGCCTGCAGTGAGGGAGTGCGCGGCGGAGGATATCATACGTGACGCTCGGCATGATAGCTGGAGCGTACCAACGGTCCCGACTCGACGTAGCGGAACCCCAGCCCCAGCCCGATATCACGAAGCTCATCGAACTCCTGCGGCGTGACGAACCGATCCACCGGCAAGTGGCTCTTCGTCGGCTGCAGGTATTGGCCCAGCGTGAGGATGTCGACGCCGACATCGACGAGATCGCGCATCGTGGAAACGAGCTCCTCGCGCTCCTCGCCCAGGCCGAGCATGATGCCGGTCTTGGTGGTCATCCCCTGGCGCTTCGCTTCCTTCAGCACGCTCAGGGTCCACGCGTACTTCCCCTGCGGCCGCACACGGCGGTACATCGAGGGGACGGTCTCCGTATTGTGATTGAGGATGTCGGGCCGCGCGTCGATGATCAACTGCAGCAGCTCCAGCTTCCCCTTGAAGTCCGGGATCAACACCTCGACGCGCGTATCCGGGTTCATCGCACGCGTGCGGGTGATCGTCTCGGCGAACACCCCGGCGCCGCCGTCGGCAAGCTCGTCGCGGTTCACGGAGGTGATCACCGCGTGCTTCACGTTCATCTGCAACACCGCGTCGGCAACACGTCCGGGCTCCTCGAGATCGATCGTGCCGGGGCGCCCGGTCTTCACCGCGCAGAACCCGCACGAGCGCGTGCAGGTATCTCCGAGGATCATGAAGGTGGCCGTGCCGGCGGCCCAGCACTCCGCCATGTTCGGGCAGCGCGCCTCCTCACAGACCGTGTGCAGCTCTTTCGAACGCATCATGTTCTTGAGGAACTGAAAGGTCTCGCCGGTCGGGATCTTCACCTTCAACCACTCCGGCCGCCGAGCAGCCGGGGGGCTCATCGCCGCGCCGGGCTGCAACACCGGGATCTCAATGTTCTGAACGTTGGTCATGCTGTCGGTGCCTACGAATCGTTCAATCGAACACGGGGCCCTCGTTCGAGGGCCCCGTGGAGTTCATCACAGTATCGAGTCTTCCTGAATGCTCTCGAGGAACTTTATCACGTCCGCAAGGAACTTGCCGCCGAGCAGACCATCGATGATCCGATGATCGTGCGACAACGACAGATACACCATCGATCGCACCACGATAAGGTCCTGCCCGAGCAGCTCGCGCACCACCGGGCGCTTCTGAATGGCGCCGGTTCCGAGAATGGCCGACTGCGGCTGGTTGATGATCGGCGCGCCGTGCAGCAGGCCGAACACTCCGTAGTTGGTCAGCGTGAATGTGCCGCCCGCGATATCGTCCGGTGCCAGCGACTTGCTGCGCGCGCGCGAGGCGAGATCGTTCACCGCGTGCGCCAGGCCCGCGATGTTCAACCGATCCGCATCCTTGATCACCGGCACGATCAGGTTGCCGTCCGGCAACGCCGTGGCGACACCGAGGTTCACATGCCTTTTCACCAGCACGTTCGTGCCGTCGACCGATGCGTTCACCCACGGGTTGTCGCGGAGCGCCTTCGCGATCGCCGCGAGGAAGAACGGGGTGAAGGTCAGCTTGATCCCCTCACGCTTGAAGAACTCGTCCTTGCGCGCCTCACGAAGGCGCACGAGGCCGGTGACGTCGGCTTCGCCGACCTCGGTCACGTGCGGCGACGTATGCTTGGAGCGGACCATGTGCTCGGCGATGAGCTGGCGCATGCGGTCCATCGGCACCACCTCCACGTCGGGCCCGAAGTCCTTCGGGGCGCCGGCCGTCGGCGTGATGACGTGCGGTGCAGCGGGCGCGGCGGCGGGCTGCGTCGCGGGGGCCGTCGCCGGGGCAACAGCCGGGCGTGCCACGCGGTTCTGCATGTACGCCATCAGATCGTTCTTGGTGATGCGCCCTCCGGCACCGCTGCCGGCCAGCGCTTCGAGCTCCGCCAGGCCGATCCCCTCCTTGGTGGCGATCGATCGGACCAGCGGCGAATAGAAGCGGCTTCCGCTCGTGCGCGGGATCGGGCCGACGTCGCCCGCCGGAACCATGACCGGGGGAGCGGCAGGCGCGGGAGCGGCGGCGCCGTTCGTGGGAGCGGGGACGGTCGGGGCCTGCGCGGCCGGGGCCTGTGCCGAAGGCGCGGTCGCGGCGGCGGGCGCAGATGCGGCGCCTCCACCACTCCCCCCGGAGATGTACGCGATGACGTTTCCGACGGCAACCGTCTCGTTCTCCTGTGCGACGATCTCCACCAGGGTGCCGGCCGCCGGCGACGGGATCTCGGTGTCCACCTTGTCGGTGGAGATCTCGGCGATCACCTCGTCGCGTTCCACGTTGTCGCCCGGGGCCTTCAGCCAGCGGAGTATCGTCCCTTCCTGCACCGACTCCCCCATCTTGGGCATGAGGATCGGCGTGCGCTCACCACCGCCGGCCGGAGCCGGAGCGGGCGCGGTACCCGGAATCTCCGAAGAGGCCTCGGCCGGTGCCACCGCCGCGGCAGCAGGAGCGGCAGCAGGAGCGGCAGCAGGAGGCGCGGATGCGGGAGCACTCCCTCCGGCAACCTCGCCGGCCTCACCAAGGCGCGCGATGACGTTCCCCACGGCGACGGTCTCGTTCTCCTGCGCGACGATCTCCAGCAACGTGCCGGCCGCCGGCGACGGGATCTCGGTGTCCACCTTGTCGGTGGAGATCTCGG
>CAZJYH010000290.1:0-6441 GCA_964549365.1 uncultured Alphaproteobacteria bacterium | reverse complement strand
GAGGAGCAGATCTTTCCAAGCCTTCCCGTGGATGACCTCGACATCATGATCGACGGCATCTACACACAGGAGCGATTCATCCCCGGCGAATAGCGGGGTGCCGTGGCTGAAACTTCGCGGTGATCGCCGTCGTAGGGGCGTACGTTCCTTCACGAATGCTCGGACTAATCACTACGGCAAGAACCATGACTCGCAAACTTTACCGCTCGGTGCACGGCAAGATGATCGGCGGCGTTGCCTCCGGCCTCGCCGACTATTTCAACGTTGACGTCACCTTCGTTCGCATCGCCTTCCTCGTTTCGCTCCTGTTCGGCGGCGTTGGCCTGCTGGCCTATGTGGTCTGCTGGATCTCGGCGCCGAAGAGCAACGACGTCGTGATCACGATCGACGATGAGAGCGGCGATGTCACCTACCGTGAGGCGCGGCGCACATCGGTGATCGGCGGGATCGCCAAGGCGATCGGCGCCTTCGTCTGCATGGCGTTCATCTGGGACAACACCTTCGACTCCTGGGACGGCTTCGGCGTGACGATCTTCATCGTGGGCCTCGCGATCGGGATGTACTTCCTCTGGCGCAACGGCTCGTTCAACATCGGCGAGCGAATCGGGCTGCACCGTTCGTCGGCGAATCGGCGCATCGCGGGTGTCTTCGGCGGGTTGGCCGAGAAGTGGGGGGTGGATGCCACGCTTCTTCGCATTGCCGGAGTGGTGTTGTTGTTTGCCGGCGTCGGGTTGGTGATACCGGTCTACTTCCTGTACTCGCTGCTGGTGCCTCGATCGGAGTCGCATGCCGATGAACCGCGGCCGATCGTGGTGGCCTGATACCGTCGAGCCCGGGGCTCGACCGACCATATACGAAGGCCCTCGGCATCGACATGCCGGGGGCCTTCTGTATGTTTGCGGTCCGCGCGCGCATTCAAACCGCCGGCAAACCCCGTCGTTTGACACATCCTTCCGCATGAACGAACGCATCTTTCTCAACGGCCGAATTCTCGAACTCGACGAGGCGCGCATCTCGCCGTTCGATCGCGGATTGTTGTTCGGCGACGGCCTGTTCGAAACGATGCGGGTCTACGGCGGGTTGCCGCACCTTCAGGGACGGCATCTTCGGCGGTTGCGGCGTTCGGCCGATGTGTTGGGGATGGCGATGCCGTCGGACGGGGAGCTTTCCGAGGCGATCGCTTCGACGATCGGGGCGAACGATCTGCGTGACGGCGTGGTTCGTCTGACGCTGACACGCGGGGTGGGGGAGTCGCTGCTGGAGCCGGTCCCCGGCGGGCCGACGCTCATGATCCATTGTAAGCCGTTATTGCATTCCGGTCCCCTCAGTCCGGAGGAACGTGTCATCGTGCTCCCGATACGCCACGTGGCTCCCGCGATCGGGCGCCGGATGAAGGGGCTCGACTATCAATCGGCGTCCTTCGCCGCCCCGTTGATGGCCGCGGCGCGTGTGCGCGAGGGATTGGTGTTGACGGCCGAGGGTTTGGTCGCAGAGGGAACCGTCAGCTCGATGTTCTGCCTTCTCGACGGCGTGCTCTGCGCCCCGCCCATCTCGCTCGGCATCCTCGACGGCATCACCCGCGGCCGTGTTCTGGAGCTGGCGCGCGATGCCGGCATCCCGACGCGAGAGGCGACGGTGGACCTGGCGACCTTTCTCGTCGCCGATGAATGCTTCTACACCAACTCCGTTCGCGAGATCGTCCCGATCGTCTCCGTCGGCGGGCTCGATGGTGGCGGTGACCTGGAGTGCCGCGACCGGGAGTGCGGCGACCGGGAACGCGGTGGCCGGGTACGCGGCAACGGCGAACGACGCATCGGGGATGGAACGGCCGGGAGGATCACCACCGAACTGGCACGGCGCTATCGTGCCGAGGCGCCCGCCGATATCGCGTAGCCCACCGCGGCTTCGTCTCGTATTCGTCGCCCCGGCGATGTAACTTCCCCGAGCCGCCCAACGCGCCGATGCGCACGGCCGAATTGCTCGGCCTGCTCGCGCGGTCGCGGGGATCGTCAACCAATATCCAGCTGGTCATGTTCCGTTCCCGACGCTCTACATCGACGCGGTGGTTTCATGGCGTTGCCGCCGCGGCGGTCGCGTTCGCAGCATGCGTTGCGCCCGCGGCCGCGCAACCCGCGAACATTCGAATCTCCGCTCCGTCGGTGCAGCCGGACGAGGTGACGATCGCCGTGGACCCCTTGAACCCGCTCAATCTGGTGGTCGGAGCCAACCTCAACTACTGCGCCTATTCGGCCGACGGCGGTCTGCACTGGGACGAAGTGGCGCTGACGTCGGAGTTCGGCGTGTGGGGCGATCCCTCGGTGATCTTCGATCCGAGCGGGCGGGTCTTGTTTGCCCATCTCTCCAATCCGGCCGGCGGATTCTGGCTCGATCGGCTGGTGGTACAGCGGTCGACGAATCGCGGGGCAACCTGGAACGGGGGAGTGCCGCTCGGAGCCCGCGCCGCATCGCAGCAGGACAAGGAGTGGATGATCGCGGACTTCAGCACCACCCCGACGCGCGGGAACCTGTACATCACCTGGACGCAGTTCGATCGCTATGCCGGCACGAGGCCGACCGACAGCTCGCGCATTCTCTGCTCGCGTTCCACCGATGGGGGGCTGTCGTGGGCCGAACCGGTTCGCGTCTCCGATCGCGCCGGCGATTGCCTCGACGACGACTCCACCGTTCAGGGGGCGGTGCCGGCAGTAGGGCCCGGCGGCGAGCTGTACACCTGCTGGTCGTCGGCGGAAGGGCTGATGTTCGATCGATCAACCGACGGCGGCCGGACGTTCGGCGCGGACCGTTTTGTCGCCGAGCAGCCCGGCGGATGGAACTTCGAGATCCCCGGCCTGCAACGGTGCAACGGATTTCCGATCACCCTGTGCGACCTGAGCACCTCGCCCAGGCGCGGCACGATATATGTCGTCTGGTCCGACCAGCGCAACGGTGTCGACAACACGGACATCTTCTGCGTGCGATCGACCGATCGAGGGGAGACCTGGAGCCCGGCGCGGCTGGTCAACGGGGACGGAATCCGCGCACAGCAGTTCATGGCCTGGGCGGCAATCGATCAGAGCAACGGCGATCTCTACGCCGTCTATTATGACCGTCGTGCCTCCGGGGGCGCGAACGCCACCGACGTCTACGTTGCGCGCTCGGTTGACGGCGGCGAGCATTTCACCGAAACGCTCGTCAGCGCCGAGGCGTTCACCCCGACCGATGGCGTGTTCCTGGGGGACTATATCGGCATCGCGGCGCATGGGGGGAAGGCGCATGCGGTCTGGACGCGGCTGGATGCCGGGCGCACCAGCATCTGGACGGCGGCCGTTTCGGACAGAGTCGGGGGCGCCGATGCAGCGCCGGTGACCGGACCCTCCGTCGGCATCGACGGGGTTCGACGCGCCACGTTCGACGGCAGCATTCGATTGGATTTCACGGTGTCCGAGCCCGCCTATGTTCGCGTGGACGTCGTGGACTTTCTCGGTCGCCCGGTTCGCATGCTTCTGGGCGAGCCGCTTCCCGCCGGTGCCCGATCTGCATGGTGGGACGGGACGAACGCAGCGGGCGAGCGACTGCCGAACGGGCCCTACATCATCACGGTTCGTGGAGCCGATCGGCAGCTCGCCCGAAGCGTTCTGCTCATTCGGTGAACGGACGGGCGGTTGGGCAGGACGAGTGTGACGGTACGGTGGATTGAGCACCACCACCCAGCGGTCGGTGCACCGCGTTGCTCTGCCGGGGGGGTACACAAAAATGTACTCCCACACTTCTTCATTTCCCGCAAACTTGGGTCAGTTTACGACGCATTGGCCGGTATTCGAGCATGCAGGCGCATGACGCGATGCTCCGTGCCGATGAAACCGTAGGCCATGGTTGGCCGACGTCCGCCGATCTCTTCGGCCGGCTCGGGCCGATCATCCAATCAACGGCTTCCATCTACTGCATGCCACAAGTCTCGCGTGCAACACGACGCCATGGGTTTCGGGACATTCGTATGGCGTGGTGGGGTTACCGAGGTGCGCGGGATGCAAGGGGGAGTCACCAACCTCGAAACCCATTCGCATGGAGATCGCAATGACGAGAAGAACGTTGATTCTTCGGTCGTGGGTGCTCATGCTGGGCTTGTTGGGCATCACGGCGTTTGTCGCGCCGACCGCTGCCCGTGCTCAGTATGATTGCAAATGCGACTACGCGACGATCTATGTGGGCGACGTGAACTGCAAATTCGACATCTGTGTCAAAGACGTCACAGGTGGCTTCAATTGCTACACGGTCGGCCCAGGATCGACGATCAAAGTGAAGTGCCCCCAAGCGGCGGCCTTCCTCCTGAAAGACTGTAACGGCAACCTCATTGAGGTGACCGACAAATGCGTTCAGTGTGTTTGCCTGGGCAATGGCTGCTGCGTTGATGCGTGCCTCGGCCGCGATGCCGATGGATGCCTCTACGTGAAGATCGGCCCCTCGGCGTGCAAGTGCATCTGCAAATGCCCGTAGTGAACCCTGGGTACCACTGAACAACCGAGAGTGATCTCCGGACGGGACAACCGGAAGAACCTTTCATGACGAGCGCGGGAGCGAGAGTTCCCGCGCTCGTTGTTTTCATGCCTCGCGATCCAACGCTACGATGACGTCGTCGGGTTGACCCGGCGGCTGTCGGCCCTTCACGCACGGAATCAGGAGTCGGCGCCGACCCGCCGATCCTCGGCCCACGATGGAGACACGGTCGGCTGGGGGGTGGTACACAATCATGTACTCGTATGATCGACGACATTACCACAAGTTGTGGGCCTCGACATCGCCATCTCCACCCCGGAATGCGATGTTGAACGGCATGAAGTCGCTTTCAGGCTCGTGCCACCGACAGGATTGTTCAGACACGCTTCCTAATTCACGGTTTCCGGTCTTCGTTGCTCACGAAGCGCAGGGCAATGCAATGCGTCATGTACGGGACATTCATGGCGTAGGGCGCTGGCGTGCGCGGGCTGACCGACGAATGTGAAGCCACTTTCCAGTGTAACTCGCATGGAGATAGAACAATGACGAGAAGAGCGATTCTTCTTCGGTCGTGGTTGCTCATGCTGGGCCTGCTGGGCGTGACGGCGTTCGTATCGCCGAATGTTGCGCGCGCGCAGGATCCCTGTAAATGCGACTATATCGACGTGTACGTCGGCGACGACGTCAAATGCAAATTCGAAGTCTGCGTTAAAGACGCGGAAGGTTTCTTCTGTGAGTGGGTTGGGCCGGGCTCGCATGTCCAGTTCAAGTGCCACGACAACGCCTCGGTGTTCCTGACCGATTGCAAAGGCAACTACGTTCAGGTGACGGAAAAATGCGTCGAGTGTGTGTGCTTGGCCCCGGGATGCTGCGTTGATGCATGCCTGGCGCGGGACGGTGACGGCTGCCTGTACGTGAAGATTTGGCAGTCACAGTGCAAATGCCCGCTCTGACACACGCCTTGAAACGCCATAATCGAACAGCGTTGCCGGCCGGGACAACCGGATAACGATGGTTCGCGAAAGGGGATGGAACTGATGTTCCATCCCCTTTCGAACGTAAAGGGCCGCGCGCATCGCCGGAGGGTACACAAACATGCACTGGCGGTTGGGTTGCATCGGCAATAATTTTGAGTACGACCCAGCGCGACGCCGGTTGCTGCACCCCGCCCGTCGAGCTGTCGGTATGTTGCGTTGGACGGATCGAACCCCATCCCGTGTCGGCGGTTCGATTGAGCGCTTCAATTGTTCGAATCGCGGTCAGCCGCACGTTTGGTCGCTCTCGTGCTGCTCTCATCGCGGTGCCCCTCGGCACGATGACGTCGTGCCGTCCGCGATCTCTCTCTCTCCACCAGACCGATATGCATCAACCACGCGACCCGTCCGTCGGGCCGCGCCGTCCGTATGTCGTTGCCGATGCGGCTCCGTTCCCCAACGGGTATGTGTGCCGCTGGTGGTGCCGCGCATTTCTCCAATAATCAAACGCCATGAGTGCAAACAGTACGCTGACTTCACATCGCGCGATCCTCACTCGCGTTGGACTGATCGTCGCCGTCATGACGATGTTGTTCTCGCTTGCGTCCGCCCGTGCTTTGGCGCAGGAGGTTCGTTGTCCTCAGAATCCCTGTCCATGCGATGCGGGCCTGATCAAGGTGAGCCGTGAACTGCGCTGCTGTATCACGGTTTGTGGTCTTGAGATCACAGGAACCAAGTGTACAACGCTCCCTCCCGGGTACGAAGGAACGGTGCCGTGCGACATCCTCCAGCAAATCCGACTCCGTGACTGTTACGGCACGTTGATCTGCCTGCCTAGGCCCGGCGAATGTGTCACGTGCGTTTGCGAGGGGGAGGCCTGCTGCGTGGACATCTGCCTGGAGGAGACCGACAATGGCTGCCTCGTGCTGACAGCCAATCCGGCGATCTGTCGCGGCTGCTGATATTGAGCGCC
>CAZJYH010000289.1:0-6447 GCA_964549365.1 uncultured Alphaproteobacteria bacterium | reverse complement strand
CAGACCGGGTCGCGGAGTCAACTCCGCGACAACATCTGAACGTTGAACTTGGAACTTTGAACTTGGCACTTTGAACGTGCCACACTCTTCGCATAACGCTTCACCCTGCACGCTTAACGCTTCGCGCTCCTCGCAAAACGCTTCACCCTGCACGCTTAACGCTCCTCGCTCACCGCTCCACGTTGACCATCACGCATCGCGCGTCACCGGTCGACGGCCGGACGACGAGCAGGTACCGCCCGGCCGGGGCGATCGTCGCCAGATGCGCCGTCCCCTCGCGCACCGCCAGCGTCCCCTCCTGCACCACGGTGCCGTCGGTCGCCACAAGCCGATAGGCCACCTCGGCGGCATCCCCCAGGCCGCTCAGCGCGAAGCGCGCGGTAGTGGGGTTCGGGTACACCGCCAGCGCGCCGGCCGCCCCCTCCGGCCCCACCGAGAACGTGGTGGTGCAGAGATCGAGCCCCAGCAGCGCGTTCATCGTGTCGCAGAGCCGTTGATACTCCCGCTGCTCGTTCGCCGGCACCACACGTCCCGGTGCGAAGAGGTCGTTCGTTTCGTTGTGATCCGCCGTCACGCGGAAGAACTTCTCGCGGCCGTCGTCGAAACGGATCAGCTTGTATTCGTCGCCCCGGATCGTCTTCCCGTCGTCGGCGTCGGGCGTCGGCTTGAATTGCTCGGTGAAGACCCAGCGGCGCACGGTCATCGTCTGATCGGCCAGCACCGGCATGAAGCTCCGCGAATCCACCGCCACGCTCGACGCGATCGAGTCGCGCCAGCCTGTGAGGCCGCACATCTCCAGGATCGTCGCGAACAGATCCACGTGCCCCACCAGCGCGTTCGTGCTCCGCCCGGGACGCACCACCGACGGCCCGGCGATCACCATCGGCACGTTGATCCCGTATTCGTAGAGCGTTCCCTTCGCGTGCGACGTGTCGGCGATCTGCGACACCCGCCTGGTGTTGCCGTTGTCGCCGATGAAGATCACGTCCGTGTTCGCGAGGCGGCCGGTCGAATCCATCCAGCGCAGCAGCCGCCCCGTCTCCGTGTCCATCGCCTCGATCATCGCCTTGAAATAGAGCTTCGGGTTCTGGTTGATGTGCCCCTGCGCTCCGGTGAGACCGGGGACGGTGTGCAGCGAGGCCGGCGGCGCGTGCAGCGGCGTGTGCGGCGCGTTGAACGCCAGCCAGAGGAAGAACGGCTTCTGGGCCGGGACGGTGCCGAGCCAGCCGATCGCGTCGTTCACCGCCTCGGTGGTCGCGTACGTCGTCGACGTGCTGCTCGCGCCGTTGGTGACCTTGTTCCAGTTGTAGTAGTCGGGGAGTTCGCCGAGGAAATTCCCGGCGTAGAAGTCGTAGCCGAACTTCGCCGGGTAGTTCAGGTGGTCGGGCGTCCGCTGGTTCAGATGCCACTTGCCTATGCAGGCGGTCGCGTACCCGACCGGCGCCCCGGCGTGCAGCAGCTTCGGGATCGTGATCTCCGACGTGTCCAGCTCGGGATACTCCGGACCGCTCAGCGCCGTCCCCACCCCCGTGCGGAAGGAGTGCCGCCCGGTGAGGATCCCCGCACGCGTCGGCGAGCAGGTGGGCGCCGACCAGACGTTCGTGAAATAGACGCCGCGATCGACGAGCCCGCGGATGGTGGGGATGCGCGCCGTGTCCACGGCGTTCCAGTAGAAGCCCAGATAGTCCGTGCCCAGATCGTCCGCGATGATGAGCAGCACGTTGCGCTGCGCGAACGCGGCGGAGCCGGCCGCCATCAGCAGCGCTACGGTAAGGAGAAGGCGTGAGAACGTCATCGCGTGGCCCTGATTCATGAGGATGGATGCGTCAAGTTACGACGGATACATGGTGCGCGGGGGGGTATCACATTGAGCCCGGTCGCGCGCCGATGGTAACGATGGGGCGCGGGAGGGGGGGGGGAGGGACGCTGGACGGTGGACGGTGGACGGTGGGCGCTGGACGTCCGTGGCGGGCAGCGAGTGGCGGGCAGCGAGTGGCGAGCAGCGAGTGGCGGGCAGCGAGAACGCTCAGCGAGATCGGCGTCCGGCGCGTGACCATCGGCGCATCCTTCGCCCGCGCCGCACTCGGTGCCATGCTGCGCGCCGCGCACGAGGTGTTCGAGCACGGAACGTTCGGATATCTGGATGAGACCCCATCGTTGGCGGAGATCAACAGGTTGTTCGATGCGGGGTGAATGGGGGGGGGGTGGCAAATTGAGTGGTCATCCGGAGAATGCCACGGACAATGCCGTCCTACATAAACCGCGTGGAAGGCACCACCCGTTAGTTCACCACATACGGAATCGATACTCACCGCAGATGTTACGATCCTCTACGCCTGCGTTGGTTACCGGCAATGAGAAGCAATCTCTCTCGCATGGTATCGCGAGCTGCTCCATAATGTGCCTCACGATGATGATTCGGGCAGATCGCCACTACATTCGAAGTTTTATCCCTCCCGCCTTCACTTAGAGGAATAACGTGATGGGTTTCGAGGAACATCGCTCCCGCGGGTGTGGCGAAGCCCGGTTGATGACACCATTCACAAAATCCGTCGGCACGCTTGAGCACTGCGGCTCGAACTTCTGGGTTACGATGGTATGCGACACCCGAAAGCGACCGTGTCTCTGTCGGTGCGTCACTATCGGTGCCGATATCAAACTGGTCGACCAACATCCCCGGTAGCGCTCCACGTGCCAGAGTATATGCGCCACTGCTGCTGTCGTAGCGTACGACTCTCCACGGAACCGGATCAAGAGCCCGCCGCATCATCCGGGAGTTACCGACCTTAATTTCGTCTAACAAGATCACGCGTATAGGCAACTCTCTGGAACAGGCAGTTGCGACTGCCTTCTCGAACATCAATGCTCGTTTTCGTCGTACAGAACTACCCATTGCATCATCTTGCATTTCCTTTAGCTTGCCATCAAGAATGACAACCTCCTTTGCAATCCGGAGCTCTGAGTACCAAACATTTAACACTACAACTTTCCCCACCTCGATAAAAGCCCACTCATAGCAGTAGCGAGGGTTCACAGATGCCTTAACAGCTCCACCAACAAAGTTTGCCCAATCCGAGATATCCACGCCTGCCTCGCGGACGAGGTCTATCACTCGGCGGAACTCGGTAGGACGAAGGACGTCAAGGCCGTTCATAATGAGACTTCGTTTTTCGTTCAACGGGAAACAGCCACAAACTAATGCATTGACACCATTAATCCAGAAAGCTCCTGAAATAGGTAAAATTCTGAATTCCCTCTAACACCTCTCTCGTCCGCACAAATCACCACAGGTTCAACATTCACGTCGAAAGGTAGCGCCCCAAGGGAATGACGTAATGGACAAGCGAACGATCGATCATGTCCCCGAGCTGAGGCAGGCTGTCGCCGCAACCGAATAGTCTAACGTTGCAAGAGGTTATGCACAGCGATGAACTATCCCCGGCCGGTTAACGGCGCGTTTTAGACGACGGTCCTCACGCCGCCGCCTCGTGCACCTCGATCACGTTCCCCTCCGGGTCGCTCAGCTTCGCGGCACGGCCGAACGGGACCGCTTCGATCGGACCCACGGGCACGCCGCGCTGCTCCAGCTCCGCGACCACGGCGTCGATGCCGCGGACGTCGAACGCAACGAACCAGTGATTGCCGGAGCCCTCGACACGCTCCCGCCCGGCGTAGAGCGCGATCTGCGGCCCGCCGTTCGGGAGCGCGAGGAAAACACACGTCCCTTCCTCCAGATACAGAACCCGCAGGCCGAGACGGTCGTGATAGAACGTCAGCATCTCCCGGAAGTCGTGCACCAGAATGAAGAGGTAGCCCATGTGCCCCCCCGCGAGCGGGCCGTCGGCCATGGCTGTGCCTGCGTCGTCATCCATAATGCGTTCCATGGGGCGGGCGATGGAGTGGCCAGGGATTCGGCATGGGGAGATAGCGGAGGCCTCGATGCCCGCAACGCTCGAGCGCAACGGCCACGCCGATCACGCACCCCGCGAACAGTGCTGCCGCGGAGCAACGGAACGCATATCCGAACGTTGTGCTCGCAATTACCACGGATGCCCGTTCGAGCAGCTGTGCGTGCCGCCCGGATGGGCACCCCCCACGCACTGCTCTCCACAGGTCGGGCACCTGGCACTGCAGACCGACACGAAGATTTCGACCATTGCCGCCATCAACTTTCTCATGATGATTTTCCTTCCGATGATGAGTGAGTGATCCGCCGAACGCGCGGCCCCGCCATTATGGTTCGCCGACGGCGCGGCCCTCGTGCTGAGGAAAGGGGGGAATGGTGTCTTGCAGGGAGCGCCACAAACATACGTTCCGCGGCGAATCAGATGCAACGGTGCTCGGCCGTGGGGAGTGGGTCAGTTTGAGAGATAGGCACCGCAGGCACAGGACAGCTTCCATGAGAACAAGCTACCGCTCCACGGCTGAGAGATCCTCCGGCCCGAGCGTCGGAGACGCGACCTATCTATAGGCCTATGGTGACCACCGGATTTCAAGCGCCGCAGGTGCGACCTATTCGGGTGTGATCGCCGGTCATCGATGCAAACCGAGACGGAGCCCTCCGGCCCGGATCTCCGATCGTATCGGGGCAGGGAGCGCGCCCCCCGATATCGCACTGCCGGCCCGGCGAGATCGCCACGTCGTCGCTCGTCCCGACGCGTCGGGACGGCTCCTCCTCGCGATGACCCCGGTTGTTCCTTGCCCGGGACCAGCGCATACCTGCACCACATGGCTCGCGATGCCCCCGGTTGTTCCGTACCGAGGAACAGCGCATGCCTGCGCCTCATGTTTCGCAATGGCTCGGTTGTCCTTGCCCGGGTATGCCGCCGCTATCATCCCCGCCCCTACCGCAGGTACCCCCCGGTCAGCGAGCGCTTCGATTGCACAAGCTTCGCCGGCGTCCCCTCGAAGACCACCTCGCCCCCCTTCCCGCCCCCCTCGGGTCCCAGATCGATGATCCAGTCGGCGCTGCGGATGACGTCCAGGTTGTGCTCGATCACGATCACGGTGTTCCCGCCGTCGACGAGGCGGTCGATGATCGCGAGCAGGTGCGCGATGTCGGACATGTGCAATCCGGTGGTCGGCTCGTCCATCACGTAGACGGTGCCGTCCTTGTGCAGCTCGCCGGCAAGCTTGATGCGCTGGCACTCGCCGCCGGAGAGGGTGCTCAGCGGCTGGCCGAGCGTGAGATATCCGAGCCCGACGTCGTGCATGGCCCGCAGCTTGCGCACGATCTCCCTGCGCTTCTCGAAGTGCTCCAGCGCCTGCGCCACGGTCATCGCCAGCACGTCGCTGATCGATTTGCCGTCGAGCGTGTAGGCGAGCACCTCCTCCTTGAAGCGGAGGCCCCGGCAGACCTCGCACGGCGACTTGAAGGAATCGAGGAACGAGAGATCGGTGTAGACCACGCCCGAGCCGTTGCACGCCTCGCACGCCCCCTTCGAGTTGAAGCTGAACAGGCCGGCCTCCACCTTGTTGGCGGTCGCGAAGGCCTTGCGCAGATCGTCCATCACGCCGGTGTAGGTGGCGGGGTTGCTGCGCGTGGAGGTGCCGACGGCCGCCTGGTCGATCACGATCGCGCCGGGATGCTGCGCGAGGAACTCCTCGTTGATGAGCGAACTTTTCCCGGAGCCCGCGACGCCGGTCACCGCGGTGAGCACGCCGGTGGGAATATCCACCGAGATGTTCTTCAGATTGTTCGCGCGCGCGTTCCGGACCGCGAGAGCGCCCGTGGGCTTGCGCACCGCCGTCTTGATCGGCAGCGCATGCGTGAGATGGCGGCCGGTGAGCGTCCCCGACGCCAGCAGCTCCCGGTAGGTTCCCTCGAAGACGATGGTGCCGCCCCCCGAGCCCGCCCCCGGCCCGACGTCCACGATGTGATCGCCGGCCTCGATCACGGCCGGGTCGTGCTCCACCACGATCACCGTGTTCCCCTTGTCGCGCAGCTTGCCGAGCAGCTCGTTCAATCGGTGCACGTCGCGCGGGTGCAGGCCCACGCTCGGCTCGTCGAAGATGTACGTCACGTCCACGAGGCTCGAGCCGAGGTGCTTCACCATCCGCACGCGCTGCGACTCCCCGCCCGAGAGCGTGTCGGTCTCGCGGTCCAGGCTCAGGTATTCGAGCCCGATGTCGACCACGGCCTGCAGCCGCTCGACGAGCGCGTGCACGATCGGCCCGGCCTTCGGCTCGCTGATCGCCCGCACGACCTTCAGCAGCTCGCCGACTTCCAGCGACGCCATGTCGGCGATGGTGCGGCCGTCGATCCTGCTCGCGAGCGCGGCGGGGCTCAGGCGCGCCCCCTTGCACAGCGGACATTCGCGCGGCTTGAGGTATGGCATCACCGCCTTCTGCGTCCGTTCGCTGAGCGTCTTGATGTCGCGCTGCACGTAGGAGCGCTCGATCTTCGCGATGATCCCGGCGTAGGTGAGGTTGATGTTCTTCCCGCCG
>CAZJYH010000288.1:5979-6458 GCA_964549365.1 uncultured Alphaproteobacteria bacterium | reverse complement strand
CAAGGGCGGCGTAAGGCGGTCTGGATATCGAAGTCGGACAAGCTGCTGGAGGACTTCCGCCGTCAAGGGCTTCCGCTTCAGGACTACCATCCACCGCTCTGCTTCGAATACTATTATACCGGCGTCGCCTACACCGGCACGATCTTCCTCTGGCGCGAGCTTCGCAAGGCCCCGATCTCGCAGCGGACGATCGACATGCTCACCGCCATGGAGCCGTTCCTGATCTTCGTCATCACCTCGCACGTGGCGAGGTACCAGAACGCGCAGCCGATCAATGCCGTCTTCCACGATTCGTTGGAACACCTGGTACAGGATGCAAATCTGAGCGGGCAGGAGCGGCGCATCGTTGTGATGCAGCTGCTCGGCCATTCCTACAAGGAGATCGCTGATCTGCTCAACATCGCCCTGGCCACGGTCAAGAAGCACCTCGCCGCCATCCACCGCAAAACCAACACTCACGGCTTCACGGAGCTGTTCGC
>CAZJYH010000288.1:0-5969 GCA_964549365.1 uncultured Alphaproteobacteria bacterium | reverse complement strand
GCGAAGTATTTCACCCCGCGTCTGAACGTCCACCGCACCGTCCGCAGCGACGACGACTGATAGTACGGTAGCCAAAAGAATACTTGACCACCACGAATATGGGCACTTCATGCCCGGATTTCCGTATGCCCTGAAGCGGCGCCCGTCCTCGCTGCATTCTCCGAAAGAGTAGTCAAAGGGATAATTGAAGACCCCCTGTCCACCACGCTAGGTTTGCATCAGTTCTTCGACGTCGAACCATGAACTCGCCCGATATCGGACCAAAAGTCGGATCAATCAAACACACGGGAGTGAGTTATGAGAAGGATGGTTCCCCTCATCATTTTGCTATTTCTATGCGTGCAGGCTTCGGGGAAGGCGTCGGAATGTTCGCAGCATCCCGTCGACCCAAATGCAAGTCTCCTTTGTTCCTTGGAAGTGACCGTGGCTCTGTCGCCAACCCCGCCGATGCAGGGTTTATCGGTATCACAGGTTATCCATGACATTTGTGTCTGGCGTACATCGACGGGACGGGTGGATTACGTCGTCAAGACCGAGTCCATTCGGTTCGTCGGGAATTGCGCCGATGCGGACAGTATCAGCACCGCGGATCTGTTCGACCTGCTGGCGCAGGCGGACATATCGCAGGGGATAGCGCTCGGGTACACTCCATGCGGAGTTCCGTGCAGCGAATCGGAAACGACACGCGTGTATGCTGATGCCTGCGTGCAACGGGTGGGGAGCGGCTGCACAACGCAGTTCATCGCCTGTGCCGGCTCGGGTTACTGCAGCAGGCGGTACAGCGTCTGTTGCCCAAATGGGCCGGGATCCCCAGTCCTCAATCTGCTTTCAATCGACGCCCCGGCGTGTGCCGGATCCGGCTGTGAAAGCGCCTGCCAATGATCGATTGACGTTGTCGAAATACAAGAGCAATCAAGTAATAAAGGAATGTTTACAATGAGAGCACATGCGTTGTATTCGTCGCGAATATTTCGCGGACTTGTTTGGACGATGCTTGCGGCGATCCCCGCAGCAGCGGCGTGGGGGCAGGAGGTCGGCGGAGCAACCGGAGTGGCCGCCGGGCGGATCGTCACCGTCTGCAACAGCGGAATGGTGATCCGCAGCAACGACGGGGGGCGCACGTGGGAACGTCTCGGCCCGGTTGATGCGAGGAATGCCATCGAATATGTCGGACAGGGCGGAGTGTCCGCCGGAGCCTTGGCGGCGCATGGAGGGACGCATCCGGCCGCATGGGCGTCGCCCAGCATCACATCGGGTCCGTTCGTGATCTCGGTGTTCACGGTCCGATCCGGACCGGTTGATGTGGTGGTGTGCGGCACGGCGGGGGCGATCGTCGCGAAATGGAGCGACGCCGAGCGCGGTCCGGGCTTGCGACGGATCCCGTGCGATGCCGGGGATCTGCCCGCCGGTCGATATTTCTATCGGATCGTCAGCGGAGGAAGTGCGATTTGTGGTGATAGTTTCGTCGTCGCGCGCTGAACGATGCGCGTACGATGTGTGAGCGCGTCGCGTGCATTGATATTGAATCCGGTTCCGCTGCGAAGCCCCATTATTTCAGAATTACTGTAATGTGACTTCATAGTGGTGGAGGGCGGGACCGGTACTGAAGAGTGGCCCGAGGTTGAAGTCTCGGGACCGTATATGGATCCTTCACTTGCGTCGGAATTCCGGCTCGGGAGTGGCTTCGAATCGGTCGGTCGGCGTTGAATTGATCGTGAACCGTTGAAACTCGCAGTGCTGGCAATTTGAGAATTCGTGATCGTTGATATCTATTATGTTAGTGATGGGGTGAATTCCATGTGAGTCCGAGCGCTCGGCGTGTTTGCTGATTGTGGGAGCGATGGGCCGACATGCCGAGCGTTTCGGAGCGGAATTCAACTGAGGATCTGTTCGTCGATATGCACTTGACGCTGAAATTCGCTGCCGGTCAACCGTAAATTTGGCATTCACATTGTGTGAGAGGATGATATGGCTTTGATTCCGTATTTCTATTTCGATTGTGTTGTAGCCGTCGGCACCAGCGACGGCCACGGCCTGGATCGTTGGATCGGCTCCGGTATCCTCGTCGGACGTTGTATCGAGTCTCGTGCCGACGGCGAAAAGTTCTACGAGACGTATCTGGTGACGTGGCGGTCGTTTGTCGCGGGAAGATCGTCCGTCGTGATTCGATTCGATAGTGCGGACGAGGAGCAGGTGTGCGTGTTGCCGCTCGTCGATGATCGCGGGAATGCTCGTTGGGTTCGCCATACCGATGCCGGTGTGGACATCGTGGCGATGCCCGTCGACCCCCGGTGGCTGATGCGTCGCGGGATCAAGTTCGACTTCTTTCGCATGGACGAGCACCTGCTTACCACCGCGGGGCTGATCGAGCAGAGCGTGGGAGAGGGGAACTTCGTGTACATGTTGGTCGGTTCGGCGGGTGAGGAGGGGGGAGGAGCGGCCGGCGTGTTGGTGCGTTGTGGTGCGATCGCCCGCCTTCGCGATGTGCTGGCTGCGCGCGCCACCATGTTGTTGATCGATATCCCGATGCATCGCGGCGGCGTCGGCGGCGCGGTGATCCTGAAGCCGGAAACCACGAGCGTCGAAGGAACATCCGCGAACAACGGCGCCGCGTTGATCGGAATCGTGGCCGGAGGTGTCCGTCCGGTGGCATCGAATGGTCTGGCAAACGGGGCCGCCGAAGGTCCGGAACTCGTTGCCGTGCTGCCGGTCGACTACGTGGTGCAGGTGGTCGACCGAGCCCGGAGCGTCGGTAGCTTGCGTCGCGACCGGTACCATCTCGCGCCGATGTAGATCGCCCGCGTCGTCGACTCGAAGCTCCATTTCCGGAGGTGTGATATGTTTGTGGTCGACGTCAATATTGCGGATGCGAGGGGGCGATGAGAATTCTGATCGTTGAGGATGATCGCGCGATTGCCGATGAGATCCGTCGCGAATTGAGCGCTCAACACTACACGGTGGACATGGCCGCCGACGGTGTGCAGGGGGAGGACCTTGCGCTCAGCAACGATTACGACCTGATCCTTCTGGACCTGATGTTGCCGAGAAAGGACGGGCGCGATGTCTGCCGAACGCTGCGAAGCGAGGGGATCACCACGCCCATCCTGATGATGACCGCGCTCGGCGACGCCGAGCAGGTGATCAGCGGTCTGGATACCGGCGCCGATGATTATCTCGTGAAGCCGTTTCACATCGGCGTGCTTCTGGCGCGCATACGGTCGCTTGCGCGGCGGCGTTCCGATCAGAAAACCGCGCAGCTCGAGGTTGCCGATCTCGTGCTCGACGCGGCCCGCCGTGTCGTCACGCGTGCCGGGCGCACGATCGACCTGACGGCCAAGGAGTTCGCGCTGCTGGAGTACTTCCTGCACAACCGTGACCGTGTGCTGACGCGGGAGATGATATCCGAGCATGTCTGGGACATGAACTTCGATCCCCGGTCGAACGTCGTGGATTCGCTCGTTCGATTCCTGCGCCGGCGCATCGACAAGGGGTTTGCGAAACCGCTCATTCATACCGTTCGAGGCGTGGGCTACCGACTTTCGGAAGAGGAGTAGCCCTCGATGTTCTCCATCACGCGGCGCCTGACGCTCGGATATCTGGTCAGCTTCGGCACCATCATGGTGGTGATTGCGTTGGTGGTCTACTTCGCGTCGGCCGGCAACGAACGGTCGGAGTTCGACAACGAGCTGCGCGACTACGCGAGCTTCCTCCTGTCGGAAGTCGATACCACCACGTCCAACGTTTCGGCCATGTACGACATGCTGGAGGACGTCACCGCCGCCGCCAACATCCGTTTTCATTCCATGCGCTTCCTCCTTGCCGCGAGCGATACCGTGGTCTACGAGGGGGATTCGCTCATGGAGCCGATCATCGACTCGTTGCAGTTTCATATCGATGATCTGAAGGGGGAGCAGTTCACCACGATCGCCGGCGGCGACAACGATTATCGCATTTACGCGCTTCGAATTCGGCAGGGGAGTTTCTCGTTGGTGGTGGTGGCACCGCTTGCACGGCTGCATCAGGCCCTGGCCCGACTGCGCAATCTCCTGCTTGCGATCGTGCCGCTCTCGGTGTTGATCGCGAGCATCGGCGGGTGGTTCACCGCGCGCCGCGCGCTTGCACCCGTCTCGAGGATGCGTGCCTCGGCCGCCGCCATCTCGGTCAGCAGCCTGCACCAGCGTGTTCCCGTCGGCGATTCGAACGACGAGCTTGCCCAGTTGGCCACAACGTTCAACGACATGATCGCACGGCTCGAGGAGACGTTCGCCGCGCAGCGCCGTTTTGTTGCCGACGCATCCCACGACTTGCGGACGCCGCTGATGGTGATCCAGGCCAAACTGGATCGACTGCTCGCACAGGAGAACTTCCCACCGCACGTGCGCGAGGATCTTCGGCACTGTGCCGGCGAGGTGGAGCATCTTGCCCGATTGGCGAACGATCTGTTGCTGCTGGCCAAGGCCGAATCGCATCAGCTTCGATTGGAACGTGAACGCCACCGTCTCGACGAGCTGCTGATGGAGTGCGTCGGGAAGATGAAGTCGCTGGCCGCGAACAAGGGGGTGTCGATGTGGCTCGATATCGATGAACCCGTTGAGATCCTCGGCGACGTGGTGACGCTGCGACGTGTGCTGATGAATATCCTGGATAATGCCATCATCCACTCGCCGGAATCGGGGACGGTAATTACGCGGCTTGCGGTTGATGGAGTCGACGCGGTGATCACGATTGCCGACAATGGTCCCGGCATCGCGCAGGAGGATCTCGTGCGCGTCTTCGATCGATTCTACCGGAGCGATGCCCACCGCACCACGCGCGGCGCGGGCCTGGGCCTGGCGATCGCGCGCACCATCGTCGAGGCGCATGGCGGCAGTATTCGCGTCGCTTCCGGCGAAGGAGAGGGGACTACGGTCACGATCACGCTCAGGCGCGCGGCCGACGATCAACCCCATGAAGAACCGGCCGTTGCCGCATAGAGCCCATCCCCGTCCGCGCCCCCATGCATCTCGTATTTTTGTCCCGTCCTCTCCTTCTTTTCTCAAACTTCGGTGGTGTCTCAGTTTGAGGGATGAGCCCCGCGCCGGGATGCGTAGGGCCTCCTTGATAACAGGCCGCCGCCACGCGGCCTGGGAGCACGAGAAGGCGCCGATTGCTATGGATAGGCCGTCGCTACGCGGCTGAGAGATCATCCGGCCCGGGGGTCGGAGGCGCGACCTGTTTATAGGTGCGCGTTGACCACCGGATTTCAAGCGTCGGAGGTGCGGCCTGTTCCGGTGTGGCCACCGGCCATCCATGCAAACCGAGGCACCAACTCCCGCACTCGTCCTCCGGCTTCGGTCACCCACCGACTCTATCATGATTCCATCATCTTGGCCCGCTAAGTTCGCATCATCGAGGTGGTGATGCATGTGCCATCGCCCAAATGCAGAAACATAGTCCTCCAGGAGAAGCGAATGAAGATCCGGAATTTCATGATCCTCGCGGTTGCCGCATCACTCACGATGGGCGCGACCGCCGGCGCTCAGAACAAGCCCGCCAAGCCGGCTGCCGCGTCGACCACCGACGGCGCGAAGCATAAGATGGTGAAGCACGTCCGTCATCATCACAAGGTGAAGAAGGCCGCTGCGGATTCCAAGTAAACCGGCCGGCAGCGTTCCGCGATCGCGGATCAGCGCCGCGATAAACTCGGGATCACAACACTTGCCTCCGCGTTAGTGGAGTGGGGCCGACGCGCGAGGTAGTCGGCAAGTACGGGTACGTGGGCACCACCTGCAACAGCAGGCCGGTGTCGACGTGCCCGTCTTCCGTTTCGAAGAGGGGTATGATGTTGTCATACCGACATATTTCCGGAGGCAACTCTATACGTGACGAGACGGCGGTGCCGGAGCCTGGGGGACGAGCGGCGAACCCCTCCACGCTTCCCTCGCTACGTTCGGGAGAAGAGAGGGAGAGGAAGATTCTGTGTGCGTTCC
>CAZJYH010000287.1:0-6462 GCA_964549365.1 uncultured Alphaproteobacteria bacterium | reverse complement strand
CTCGGCCCGACCCTCCAGGCAGACCATCAGCCGAACGCTTCCGCGGGGCGGGATCGACAGCGGCAACTGCGACGGCGGGATGCTGTACATCAGGTTTCGCCGCAGCGCGGCCCGTGCGATATCCACGCGCCGCGCGCCGAAGTTCACGATCGTGATACTGTCGCACCGACGGTCGGTGAACGTAAGAGCGTCCGCGCCCCAATCTCGTTCGTACCGGATGCCGAGCGTGTCCCCGTCCGGGTTCAGGGCATTGAGCGTGAACCCGCCGATCGTATCACGATCGATCATCCTGTTCCCGGCACTGTCCAGCAGCGTCACGTGAACGATGAGATCCCGTCGCGGATCCAGCCGGCGCAGCTTCAGCCGCACCTGCTGCGCGGGGAGCTTCGACGGATCCACGAGGTTCTCGGCCGTGCAGTTGACCAGCGAGTCCACCGTGATCGCCGCGATCCCGGCTGCATCACGACGCTCGAAGTACGTCACGATGAAGTCGTTGCCGCAGGGAGTCCCCTCGATCCCGACACTCGGCGCCGAGGTGTCCACACGGCCCTCGACCGGCACGAGCACGGCGTCGCGGGTGCTGCAGTCGCCGAGCAGCGTCAGCAGAGTGGCAAGGATCGTATCCGGCACATTCGAGAAGCAGACCTCGAACGACGCAAGCCCACCCGGTGGAATCACCAGCGGGAACTGCGCCGTGTCGATGCGGCAATACGCCGAGTCGGACATGGCCACGCCGTTGACGCGCTGGTCGAACCGGCCGTAATTCTTCAGCTCGATCCTGCGGCAGAAGTCGCGGGCGTTGATCGCGATGAACGTGTCGAGCACGGCCGGCGCGTTGGGGTTGCCCGAGTAGCGCACGGTGAAGCCGGGGATGGACTTCGACTGCGTGCGTGTGCGCCCCTCCAGATCCACGCTTCGGACGGCGAGCACGCCGTCACGATACGGATCGATCAGCCGCGCCGAGAAACGCACGGTGTCGGCACCGCGAACGAACGGCTCCACCGTCACCGTCACGTTCTGTGTGTCCTGCGTCACGGTGCAGGAATCGACGCCGGTGTCGGTGATGCGGCTGTCGTACGTCATGCCGTCGGCATTCCCGCACGGTGCTCGTATGAGCATCTCCGGCGACTCGAAGTCATGAACGAGTCGCCGAAAGAGCATGCCCCCCGGGTAGCCGTACCCGCTCATCACACCGAATCCGTAGGTCGCGAGGCCGAACGCGGAATCGGAGGAGATATGGTGTGAGCCCTCGCGCAGATTGATCTGCGCGAAGACGAACCGGCTTCCGGGGATCGGTTCGAACGTCGCTGCGATCGCCGCGCCGTCCAGTCGCAGCGACGCAACTCCCTGCGGCGGGATGACCACGTTGATGTAGTTCCCGAAGTGCGTCGTGAAGTCCTCCTGGATGCTCTGAAACGAGTAGGCGGTGTCGAACTGCTCCGGAGGGGCAACCAGCATCATGAACGGATTCCCCTGCGCGAACGTGCTACTCGAGGTCGTGCTGACCGAGTGCTCGTACTGCGCCACCAGTATCGGCTGGCTTCCGACGATCGACATCGGGCGCAGCAACGGCAACTCGAAGGAGACGCCGGCGCCGAGCGTGAACGTGCGCGTCGCGGCCGAATCGACAACCGTGACGTCGGTGCCGCCGAGCGCCGCGATGACCCGCACAACGGCGGTGTCCGGCGATCGCGGCGTGATCCTGAAATGCGGCGTGGCCAGCGCGTGCTGCCCCCAGACTTCCAGCGGCGGCAATTGCTCGCAGAGGTGATTGCGGAAGTTCCCCACGCGGGTCGGGATGCTGGTATAGGTGTTGCCGCCGAACACCGCAACCGGCGCGCTCGCGTGGATCTGCGTGCCGCTCACATCCTGCGCGCTCGAGTGATAGACCACCGCCTGCCCGCAATAGACTTCGCCACGATTCAGCACCACGGTGAACGGCGCCATGTCGGCCCTTCCCATCAGCACCGCCTTCGGATCGATCGTCACCGTCGTTCCATCCTGCGTCGCGACAACCGCGAACATCGACGGGTTGTCGTAGCGATCGTCGCCGCGCGCGAAGGTGCCGCTCAGATACCCGTTCGGATATGCAAGCACCACGTACCTCCCCGTCAGCACGTCGATTGGAAGGCCGAGGAATGCATCGCTGGAAAGCAACCGACGGTTCGACCCGCTGAGCGTGATCTCGTCGTCGGCGACGACGTGGAATGACTTCGCCGTGACGGCGTTGGATGCGGACATCACGGAATCCACCTCCGTGCTGTCGCCGAAGAGGGCGTTGATCGACACTTCCAATGGAAGGTTCGGCGTCGTCAGGGGAATCGTCACCGTCTGCCCGGTACGTGCGTAGGTGATGCGCGCGGTGGTTGCCCGGTCACAACTGAGATACAGCCGCAGCTCCGAGATCCGCGTCCGCTCCCCGCCGTTGCGGAGAAAGCAGACCCGGAATTCCTTCCCCTTCGTGTCCAGTTGCTGCGCGTACGATACGCCCACAACGAGCATCATGGCCAGATGGGCCAGAACGGCGGCGGCCGGCGGTCGTCGGAAACGGAGCAATGCGTGTCTGGTGGATTCCATCGGCGTTCGCTTCCTTTCGTACAACGAAGTACGGACATCGCATCGTCGAACCTCGACGACCGAAGCGAAGGACGCGAACATCATGCCGATGATCGCCCCGCCGCCACACGGCGCCAAACGACATGCGACAGGATGAATAGGAACGGGGGAGCGACAACGATTGGAATATAGCGGGAATGATGGCGGACGTCATGCAAATACAACCGGCTCCCCATGCTTTGCCGAAAACGGAGAACCGGCCGCATGGGTCATGCGACCGGTTCTCCTTGAAATTCCGGTTATCGGCGAACCACCAGCTTCTCGACCAGCACCTTCCCCTCGGCCGTCCGCATGCGGCAGAGATAACTCCCCGCCGTCAATCCGCTCACATCGAACCCGACCAGGCTGATGCCGGCCGGCAGCGGCTCGTTCGCCAGCACCTGCAGCGCGTGATCGCCGCCGATCGAATACACATCCAGCGTGACGCCGGTCGCCGCGGGAAGGCCAACCTCCAGATGCACGCGCCCCTCCACCGGATTCGGATGCGGCGTCGTCATGAACGCACGCTTCGCCGGCGCCAGCGTGGCAAAGCTGAGGGTGGCGCCGCACGTCGTCCCGCCCAGCCCCTGAAGCGTTCGCACCGGCGCCTTCATCGCAATCCCCTCCACGTGTCCGCAGCCGTCGATCAGGTCCAGCGTGTCGGCGATCTCGAACTCGGCCCGACCCTCCAGGCAGACCATCAGCCGTACGCTCCCTCCCGGCCGGATCGACATCGGGAACTGCGACGGCGGGATGCTGTACATCACATTCCCGTGCATCACCGCGCGCGTGATGTTCACGTACCGATTCCCGTAGTTCGTGATCGTGACGCTGTCGCATCGGCGATCGGTGAACGTGAGGGAATCCATCCCCCACTCGTGTTCGTAGCGCATGCCGAGCGTGTCGCCGGTACGGCTCAGAGCGTTCAGCGTGAACCCGCCGATCGTATCACGATCGATCAGCTTGTTCCCCGCCCCGTCGAAGAGCGTCACCTGGTAGATCAGATCCTGTCGGGGGTCCAGCCGGTGCAGCTTCACCTGTACCTGCTGCGCCGGCAGCTTCGACGGATCCACCAGATTCTCGGCCGTGCAGTTGACCAGCGAGTCCACCGTGATCGCCGCGATCCCCGAGGCACGGCGACGCTCGAAGTACGTCACGATGAAGTCGTCGCCGCAGGGAGTCCCCTCGATCCCTACGCTCGGGGCCGAGGTGTCCACACGGCTGTCGACCGGCACGAACATGGCATCGCGGGTGCTGCAGTCGCCGAGCAGCGTCAGCAGCGTGGTAAGGATCGTGTCCGGCACATTCGAGAAGCAGATCTCGAACGACGCCAGCCCACCCGGCGGGATCACCAGCGGGAACTGCGAGGGATTGATCGTGCGATATGCCGAGTCGGACATGGCCACGCCGTTGACGCGCTGGTCGAACTTGCCGTAGTTCTTCAGCTCGATCGTGCGGCAGAAGTCGCGGGCGTTGATCGCCATGAACGTGTCGAGCACGGCCGGCGCATCAGGACTGCCGGAGTAGCGCACGGTGAAGCCGGGGATGGACTTCGACTGCGTGCGAACGTGCCCGGCCCCGTCGACGCTGCGAATCGCCACCACGCCGTCGCGATACGGATCGATCAGCCGCGCCGTGAAGCGCACCGTGTCCGAACTTCGCTTGAACGGATCGATCTTCACCACCACGTTCTGCGTGTCCTGCGTCACGATGCAGGAATCGATGCCGGTGTCGGTGATGCGGCTGTCGTAGGTGAACCCTTCGGCATCGGCGCAGCCGACGTTCATCAGCATGTCCGGCGACTCGAAGTCGCGGACGAGCTTGCGGAAGAGCATGCCGCCGGGATAGCCGTAGGAGTTCGCCACGCCGAAGCCGTAGACGTAGAGTCCGAACGCGGAGTCCGACTTGATGTAATGCGAGCCCTCGGTCACATGAACCTGGGCGTAGACATGGCTGCTGCCGGGAATGGTGTTGAACGTGGCCCCCACCGGGGCTCCATCCAGTCGCAGGGAAGACATGCCCTGCGGAGGGATGACGATGTTGATGTAGTGCGCATCCCGGAAATCCGCGTAGTTGATGCTCTGGAACGCGTACGCCGTATCGAACTGCTCGGGGGGCGGTATCAACATCATGAACGGATCGCCCAACTGCGCCTGGGCGTTCTGTCCGGCGTTCACCGAATGCTCGTACTGCGCCACCATGATCGGCTGCGTTGCGGTGATCGACATCGGGCGCAGCAACGGCACCTCGAACGACACACCGGAGCTCAGCGTCTGCGTTCGCGTGCCGAGCGCGTCCACGATCGTCACGTCGGTTCCGGGGAGCGCGGCGATGATGCGCACCACGGCGGTGTCGCGCGAACCGGGAGTGATGGTGAAGTGCGGGGTGGCAAGCGCCGCCCGCCCCCACGCATCGAGCGGCGGGAGCTGTTCCACCAGATGATCGCGGAAGTTCCCCACGCGCGTCGGGATGCTGGTGCGGCGGTTGCCGCCGAACACCGCCACCGGCGCGTTCGCGTTCACCTGCGTACCGCTCACATCCTGCGAGCTGCCGCCGTACACGACCGCCTGACCGAAGTATACCTCGCCGCGATTCAACGTCACCGTGAACGGCGCCGCCCCGGCCTGCCCCACAAGCACCGCCTTCGGATCGATCGTCACGATCGTGCTGTCCTGCGTGGCGATCACCGCGAACTCCGAGGGCATATCGTATTTGCCGATGCTCCCCGGCCCGAATCCGTTCAAGTATCCGTTGGGATATCCCAGCACGATGTATCGCCCGGTGAGAACATCAACCGGCAGGCCGAGGAAGGCGTCCGCCGAAAGCGGCCGGAAGTTGGCCCCATAGAGCGTGATCTCGTTGTCGGCGACGATGTGGAAGGACTTTTGGGAGATCGCGTTCGCCGACGACATCACCATGTCCAGCTCCGTCAGATCGCCGAAGAGCGTGTTGATCAACACCTCCTGCGGAACGTTCGGCGTGTTCAAGGGGACGCTGATCGTCTGGCCCGTGAGCGTGTAGGTGATGCGCGCGGTGGTAACCTTGTCGCAGCTGAGATAGAGCCGAAGGTCGGAGTACTGCACTCCGCCTCCCTCGTTCGTCATGAAGCAGGCCCAGAATTCCCTCCCTTTGGAATCGGGCTGCTGTGCGGACGCGCGCTCGGTGAGCGAAACAACGGCTGCAAGCACGACGATCGGAAGCAACGCCGCGACAAACAACTGGTATACTCGGGGCAGAGCGTATCCGGCATTCTT
This sequence comes from uncultured Alphaproteobacteria bacterium, assembly GCA_964549365.1. Lineage (GTDB taxonomy): Bacteria > Bacteroidota > Ignavibacteria > OLB7 > OLB7 > JAFDZV01. The sequence continues at coordinate 613 of CAZJYH010000287.1, read as the reverse complement.
CATCGGCGTTCGGTTCCTTCCGCAATGCGGAATATGCGGGTAAACAGATCGTTGTGAGCCGTCTGCTCCACGCGCGGTCACAGAAGCTCGCCGCGCCGATCGATGCGCGGCTCGGCATCGAAGCAGAAACGACGCGATGGAACCGGGAGGAACGGCTATCCGCCGAACGTGGAAGGAACATATACGGCGTTCACGGTGACACGCCGGGGAAACGGCACGTCACACGCACATATCACAACCTGCATCGTGAGCGCCGCCGGCATGCCCCGCCGAGCCGGGGCGGCGACGCCACGGAACGGCTGCGAACGACGTTCTCGAAGCAGCCGTCGCACAACGTTCACCGGTGAACCACCAGCTTTTCCACCAGCACCTTCCCTTCGGCCGTCCGCATGCGGCAAAGGTAACTCCCCGCCGTCAATCCGCTCACATCGAACCCGACCAGGCTGATGCCGGCCGGCAGCGGCTCGTTCGCCAGCACCTGCAGCGCGTGATCGCCGCCGATCGAATACACATCCAGCGTGACGCCGGTCGCCGCGGGAAGGCCAACCTCCAGGCGCACACGCCCCTCCACCGGATTCGGATGCGGCGTCGTCATGAACGCGCGCTTCGCCGG